>DATAIT010000117.1 GCA_036262515.1 Acidimicrobiales bacterium
GCCGAGCAGTCGAATCCGCCTTCGAGCGATCAGCTTGTGCCAAAGCTCACGCTCATCGCTCGTGAGCGCCGCTTCAGCCAGGTTCGAACGGTCAGCCGGCAGGAGGTCAGGCGAGCTCGCGAACAGTGCGCCCTCAAGATCGGCTGCGTGCTTGACGCGCTCCAGTGAAACGAGGCCGCGCGATTCATGCTGGAAGCCGGCTGCTGCGAGAAGAACCGTCCCCTCTGACGCATCGGTGAATAGCCGCTCGGAGACCTCGATCAGCCTCGTCGACGCGAAGTTCGCACAGACGTGCTTCAGCACGGCTGACGAATAGTCCGCGTGGAGAAGCGAGATCGGCAGCAGCAAAGCCAGCCGGCCACCCCTCTGGAGGAATGTCATCGAGTGGACAACAAAGTAGGCCCAGGCGTCTGCCAGTCCTCCGACGGCGACGCCTTCACGAGCGGCGGACGCCTCGGCCAGCTGGCGAGATACGCCGTCGTGCCAGTGGTGTCGGATGTAGGGCGGATTGCCGACTACGGCATCGAACAGTCCACCCAAGTCGCTAGGACCCACGGAGAAGAAGTCGGCCTCACGCAGGTTTGAACGCGGCACGCCCAAGGCACGTAGTTGCGCGGCGTGAAACTGCGCCCCAGCATCGATGTCCACGCCGTAGATCGAGTCCCCACGTACCGGATCGTGGTCCATCGCTGCCAAAGCCGAGCGCAGGAAGCTGCAACCCCCGAAGCTCGGATCGAGAACCCTGCCGCTGCGTTCCGGAAGTGCCCATCGGACGATCGGATCAGCAACCGAATCCGGGGTGTAGTAGACGCCGAGGCGTCGATGGTTCGAGCTAGTCGGATCCGCTACCGGCTCGCTCTGGGGCATCGAGTGAGAATAGGGCGAGGAAGTGACATTCACCGGAGGCTCCGAGTGGAGAGCGGCGGCGGAGCCGGCCGGCTCATGCGATCGTCGGGCACCTCGTCGAGGATCGGTGCCAGCGCTGGCGCCAGAGTTGGTCGGCGCCATCTCGCAACCACTGCTTCGGCTTGGTTCCGAGCTGCTCGTCCCCGGCAGGCTCCCAGTCCGAGACATCGAGCGGCGTCACTACACCCGGTCCCCGGGCGACAGCTTGCGGTGGGCCTCACGGGCCCGCTCGTCGGCCGCCGATGCCCCGTAGCGGCCGAGCATGTCGCGCGACCGCCAGCCGGCCAGGCGCATGAGGTCGCCCTCGTTGCCGCCGTCGGCCAGCCAGGAGTGGGCGAACGTGTGGCGGAACATGTGGGGATGAAGGTGGTCGATGCCGGCCTGGGCGGCCCGCCGGCGCAGCATCTGGGCGATACCCGAGGCGGTGAGGGCGCCCTTGCCGCCGAGCCAAAGGGCGTCGGTGCTCTTCGCCCAGGGGCTGCGGGGCCGCTCCCGGCGCATCCAGCGATCGAGGGCCTGGGCGGTCTTGGCCCCGAACGGGCAGCCCCGGGCCCGCCGGCCCTTGCCCATCACCAGAGCCACGTCGGTCTCGAGATCGATGGCATCGGTCGTGAGCCCGGTGATCTCGGCCAGCCGCATGCCGGTGTCCACGAACAGCCGGAGGATGGCGGTGTCCCGGCGCGCCTCGAAACTCGGTCCTCCGGCCGCCTTCAACAGCCTGGTGAGCTGGTCGTCGCTCAGCACAGCTACCGGCTGCTCGGGGATGGCCGGCGGGCGCATGTTGCGCATGGGGCTGTCGGTCACCTCGCCGTCCTCCACCAGCCACCGGAACAGCTGCTGGAGGCGGCGGTAGTGGCCGGCCACGGTCGACGCCGTGGCCCGGTCGCCCAGCTCGGCCAGGTAGGTCTCGACGTGCTCCCGGCGCAGCCGGGACGCCTCGGTCGGCATCCCCATGCGCTGCAGGAACGCCAGGAAGCCGTGGCCGGCCTCCAGGTAGGCGTCGATGGTCCTGGGCGCCTTGTTCTGGGCCCGCAGCGTGATGCGCCAGCTTTCGAGCAGGGTCGAAAGCTCGCCCAAGCCCTGGTCAGCGGCAACTTTCTGCCTCTTCATTTTGACCAAGTTATTCGCTCTGCGAGCGGTGCGCCAGCCCCTCTGGGCACAAAACCCCTGGTAGAGCCCGAGAGGAGAATCGAACTCCTGACCTACGCATTACGAGTGCGTTGCTCTGCCGTCTGAGCTACCCGGGCGGAAGCGTTCAGCGTAGCGGCGGGCGGGCGGCACCCGCGTCGCGCTGCAGGCGCCCGAGGCGGACGAGGAGCGACTGCAGGAGCAGGGTCACGTTCGGGTTGCGCGCCAGCGCCTCGTTGGCGTCGGTGACGGCCTGCACCGCGGCCAGCGCCGCGCTCGTCCCCGCCGCGCTCGCGCCGCCCGCGCCGGCCAGTCCTCCGGTGACGGCCAGCCTGCCGCGGTAGGCACCGGCGAGCGCGGCCAGGCCGAAGCGCAGCTCGTCGGTGCGGACCCGGCGTTCCTCGCGCTTGTGACGCGCCTCGAGCTCCTTGCGCTCGCCCGGTCGCTCGCCGTAGAGGCGGGCCCGCTCGGCCAGCTCGGCCAGCTCGGCCGCCTGCCGGGCCACCAAGGGCTCCACCACGGTCTCCAACCCGGCCAGCAGCTCATCGGCCAGGGCGGCCGACGACGACCCGGTGCCGTCGAGCCGGCCCGGCGCGTCGCTCCACGCCCGGCGGCGCGCCGCGAAGCCGGCGTCGGAGGCGAGGAGGCGGGCCCGGTCGGGGCGGCCGCCCGACGCCTCGGCGACCTCGGCAGCGTGGTCGGGGTCCATCCCTTCGCCCACCAGCGCGGCGGCCAGCCGGTCGGCCGGCACGGGGGCGAAGTCGACCCGGGCGCAGCGGCTGGCGATGGTGACGAGCTCCGGCGGCACGTGCTCGGCCAGGATGACGTACACGGTCGTGGCCGGTGGCTCCTCGATGGCCTTGAGGAGCGCCGGGGCGGCGTGCTCGACCAGGTGGAAGTCCACCAGGACGAGCACCTTCCGGCGGCCCTCGACCGGGCTGAGGGCGCCCAGGCGAGCGATCTCACGGGCGTCTCCGACGGTGATGTAGGCCCCGGCGCGCTCCCGGACGACGACGTCGGGGTGGACCCCTCCGAGGACACGGGCGCAGTCGCCGCATGCGCCGCACCCTGCGTTCGGGCACAAGAGCGCAGCCGCGAACGAGCGGGCGGCGAGGCGCTTGCCGGTGCCGGGCGGCCCGACCAGCAGGTACGCATGGACGGGCGACGAGGCAGCCGTCCGGAGCTGGTCGACCGCCGTGTCCTGGCCGATGAGCCCGTCGAACAGCGCCGGTGCACGCGACGGCACCGGCGCGCTCACTGGCTCCCTCCCGCCGCGACCAGGTCGGCCACCGCAGCCCACACCCTGGCCGCCACCTCGTCGACGGTCCCCGTCCCGTCGACCACCCGCCAGCGCTTCGGGTCGTCGGCGGCCAGGCTCCGGAACCCGGCCTCGACGCGACGGTGGAAGGCACGGCTCTCCGACTCGAACCGGTCGGGTGTGCCTCGGCGCGCCTCCGCCTCCTCCGCCTCGAGCGACAGCAGCACGACGGCGTCGGGCCACAGGCCGGCGGTGGCCCAGTCGGACAGGCTGCGCACCTCGTCGAGGGGGAGGCCGCGCCCGAAGCCCTGGTAGGCCAGTGACGAGTGGGAGTACCGATCGCTGACCACGGTGCTGCCGGTGGCCAGCGCCGGGGCCACCACGTCGGCCACGTGCTGGGCCCGTGCCGCGGCGAGGAGCAGCGCCTCGGCGCGCGGGTCGATGGCCCCGGAGGCCGGATCGAGCAGCAACGACCGCACCCGCTCCCCCACCGGCGTGCCGCCCGGCTCACGGGTGAGCACCGCGCCCAGCCGGTCGGCGAGCAGGGCGGCCTGGGTCGACTTGCCGCACGCCTCGCCTCCCTCGAAGGCGATGAGGAGGCTCATCGCTGCGTGCCCCGTGCCGCCGCCCGCAGGCCGCGGCGCGCCAGCAGCCCGGCGACCAGGATGATGACGCCGCCGAGCCACAGGGTGAGCCGGACGCCCGGGAGCGCCACCGACAGCCCGCCCACGGCGACCGACCGGTCGACGAGGCGATCGGACATCCCGTCGAGCAGGCGCGAGACCACGGGCGCCAGCGTGAAGGCCAGGAGGAGACAGAACCGCACCAGCGTGTAGAGCAGGGCGAAGATCCGGCCCCGCAACTCGTCCTCCACGTTCGTCTGGAGGATCGTGAAGCCGAGGATGTACACCGATCCGGCGCACAGGCCGAGGCCGGCGGCGAAGACGAGGGCCAGCGTGA
Source organism: Acidimicrobiales bacterium (assembly GCA_036262515.1). Taxonomy (GTDB): domain Bacteria; phylum Actinomycetota; class Acidimicrobiia; order Acidimicrobiales; genus JAHFUS01. The sequence goes on from DATAIT010000117.1 coordinate 4,253, forward strand.
GCGTCGACATGCAGGCGGCGGCGACCAGCGAGGCCCCGGCGCCGAGCACCGACACCACGAAGATGCGCTCGTGGGGGACCCGCTTCTGGAGGACGCTCAGGCCGACGATGCCCGCGGCCACGCCGAAGCCGAGGGCGGCCAGCAGGAGGCCGAAGCCGGTCGTGCCGGCGCCGTAGATCTGGTCGGAGGCCACCGGCCCGAGGGGCACCACCATGCCGCCGCCGATGAGGCCCGTCCCGATGCCGAGGATCACGGCCCGGACCACGGCGCTGTCGCGGATGAACCGGCCGCCCTCCGCCAACTCGCGGAAGGTACGCCGGAAGTCGACGCCGCCCTTGCCCTCGGAGACCCGCTCGGAGCGCGGCAGGACGAGCGTCGAGATCATCAGGGCCGAGGCGAAGAACGTGAAGACGTCGAAGTAGATGGCGACGAACTCGCGGTCGACCTTCAGGGCCTCCAGCGCGTCGATGTGGGCGAGCCACGAAGCAACGGTGGCCAGGAAGGCGAACAGGGCGGACCCGATCGGGAAGGTTCCGTAGGCGGCCACCAGCGACAGCGAGTTGGCGTTGGCCAGGAACTCGGGGCGCACCATGTTGGGGACCGACGCCTCCTTGGCCGGCGACCACATGAGGGTGAAGATCTCGAGGAGCAACGAGGCCACGAACAGGCCGGGGATGGTGTCGATGAACGGCAGGGTGGCGAGCACCAGGCCCCGGCCGACGTCGCAGGACACCATCACCTTCTTGCGGTCCCAGCGGTCCACGAAGACGCCGGCTGCCGGAGCCAGGAAGAACCCGGGGACGAGCCGGGCCGAGAGCACGATGGCCACCGCCGTCTCCGGCGACGAACCGCCGATGCGCGCCGCGATGGCCGTGACGGCGACGAAGCCGATCCAGTCCCCGAGGGACGAGACGACCTGGGCGAGCCACAACCGGAAGAAGGCCCGTGACCCGAACAGCCGGATGACCGACGGCTGGTCCGCACGGTCGGCTGCGCCAATGCCGGGCGGTGGCGGAAGAGGTGGAGCCGGGGGTTCCGGCGGGGTGGTCTGCAGTGGCGCCGTGGGCGGCTCGTCGGCCGACCCCCCGCGTGGCTTCCTCGATCGGGACGCCTCGGCCACGACGCTCAGGCTACGGGACGCCGACCGCCGATCCCGTCATCCCCACCCGGTGCCCGGTGGGAGACCGTTACGATGTCCGGAGCCCGCCCCATGAGCCGCCGAGCACCGCCGTCCGAGGCGTGCGGGCACCGGCGCCGACTCCCGTTCGAGGCGCTACCCGTCGCCTTTCGCCTTGGCGCCACCCGCCGCTTTGGTGGCCCGCGCTTTCGCGGCGCCGGCGGCCTTCGTCGCCTTGGCGGCACCCCCCGCCGCCTTGCGCTTGGGTCCGGCCGCCTTGGTCGCCCGGGCCTGCTTCTTGCGTTTGGGCGCCGGGCCCTTGGCCCGCTTGTCGGCCAGCAGCTCCGCCGCCCGCTCGGGCGTGATCTCCTCGATCGCATCGCCCCTCGGCACCGTGACGTTGACGGTGCCGTCGGTGATGTACGGGCCGAAGCGGCCGTCCTTGATCACCATCGGCGCGCCGGTCGCCGGGTCGGCGCCGAGCTCGCGCAGCGGCGCCGCCGCCGTCTGGCCGCGGCGCTGCTTCGGCTCGGTGTAGATCGCCAGCGCCTCCTCCAGCGTGACCGTGAACAGCTGCTCCTCGGAGGCCAGGCTGCGGCTGTCGGTGCCCTTCTTCAGATACGGCCCGTAGCGCCCGTTCAGGGCCACGATCTCCTCGCCGCCGGCCGGGTCGACGCCGACCACACGGGGGAGGGTGAGCAGCCGGAGGGCGTCGTCGAGCGTGATGGCGTCGGGCGTCATGGTCTTGAACAGCGAGGCGGTGGGCGGCTTGGAGGCCTTGGCGCCCGACCCCTCGATCGCGCCCAGCTGCACGTAGGGGCCGTAGCGACCGGCCTTCACCACCACCGGCAGGCCGGTCGCCGGGTCCTCGCCGAGCACCCTGTCGCCGCTCGGGGCATCGAGGAGTTCGCCGGCCTTCTCCAACGTGACCTCGTCGGGGGCCACCTCGTCGGGGACTCCGGCCCGTTCGTCGCCCCGCTGCAGGTACGGGCCGTAGCGCCCGACCCGGACGACGATCTCACGGCCCTCGCCGTCGGTGCCGATGGGGATGGAGTTGATGGCCCGCGGGTCGATCTGGTCGAGGCGCTCGGCCACGAGCGCCTTCAGCCCGGGCCCGTCCGTCCCGAAGTAGAACCGCGCCAGCCACGGGACCCGCTCCTGGCGCTTGGCCGCGATGCCGTCGAGATCGTCTTCCAGGCGGGCGGTGAAGTCGTAGTCCACCAGCTGGCCGAAGTGCTGCTCGAGCAGGTTCACCACCGCGAACGCCGTGAACGTGGGAACGAGGGCCTGGCCCCGCTTCCACGCATAGCCGCGGTCCTGGATGGTGGAGATGATCGTGGCGTAGGTGGACGGGCGGCCGACTCCCTTCTCCTCGAGCGCCTTGACCAGCGAGGCGTCGGTGTAGCGGGGAGGCGGCTGGGTGGTGTGGGACTTGGGTTCGAGGCCGGTGAGGTCGAGGGGGTCGCCGACGACGAGGGCAGGCAGGCGCACCTCGCGGTCCTCGAGGACGGCATCGGGATCGTCGGAGCCCTCCACGTACGCCCGGAAGAACCCCGGGAAGGTGATGACCTTGCCGCTGGTGGCGAATTCGGCGTCCTCGCCGGCCGACGAGGTGGCCCCGATGCGGACCTGCACCGTGTTGCCGATGGCGTCGGCCATCTGCGAGGCGACGGTGCGCTTCCAGATCAGCTCGTAGAGGCGGAGCTCGTCCCGCCCGAGGGCGGCGGACACCTGGTCGGGCGTGCGGAAGTCGTCACCCGCCGGGCGGATGGCCTCGTGGGCCTCCTGGGCGTTCTTCACCTTGCGCGCGTAGTGGCGCGGCTTGTCGGGGACGTACTGGCTGCCGTACAGCTCGGCCGCCTGCCGGCGGGCCGCCGCCACCGCCGCATCGGACAGGCTCGTGCTGTCGGTGCGCATGTAGGTGATGAAGCCGTTCTCGTACAGACGCTGGGCCACCTGCATGGTGCGCTTGGAGTCGAAGCGCAACTGGCGGCCCGCCTCCTGCTGGAGCGTGGAGGTCATGAACGGGGCGTAGGGCGAGCGCCGGTAGGGCTTCTCCTCCACCGAGCGGACGGCGAACGCCGAGCCGGCCAGACGCTCGGCCAGACCACGGGCACCGTCCTCGTCGAGGCGCACGACGTCGGTGCCGGCCTTGAGCGACCCTTCCTGGGTGAAGTCCTTCCCGGTGGCCAGGCGGCTGCCGTCGAGGGCCACCAGGCCGGCGTGCAGGGCGCTCCCGTCCTTGGCCAGCGCCGCCTCCAGGTCCCACCACCCGGCGGCCCGGAACCGCATGCGCTCGCGCTCGCGCTCGACGATCATGCGGGTGGCGACGCTCTGCACCCGCCCGGCCGACAGCCGGGGCTTGATCCGCCGCCACAGCACGGGCGACACCTCGAAGCCGTAGAGGCGGTCGAGCAGCCGGCGGGTCTCCTGGGCGTCGACGAGGGGCATGTTCAGCTCGCGGGTGTCCTCGACGGCGCGTCGGATGGCGGGTGCGGTGATCTCGTGGAACACCATCCGCTTCACGGGCACCCGCGGGGCCAGCACCTCGCTGAGATGCCAGGCGATGGCCTCCCCCTCCCGGTCCTCGTCGGTGGCCAGGTACAGCTCGCTGGCGTGCTTGAGGAGCGACTTCAGCCGCCTGACCACGTCCTTCTTGCGGCCGGGGACCACGTAGAGCGGCTTGAAGTCGTTGTCGACGTCGATGCCGAGCCGGGCCCACGGCTCGCCCTGGTAGGCCGCAGGGATCTCGGAGGCGTCGTCCGGCAGGTCGCGCACGTGGCCCACGGACGACTCGACGACGTAGTCGGATCCGAGGTAGCCGGCGATGGTCTTCGCCTTGGCGGGCGACTCCACGATGACGAGCGGCTTGGGCATGACGGGCATGAGCGTGGGCGCCGAGGGCGGGGTTGTCAAACGAAGTAGCCACCGCTCGGGGACGCCGCCGGCGCGTTTGCGCGTTCTTTGCGCACCGGCCGGCGTCCTTACGCCCTCTTTGCGGGGCCGAAGCGTATGACTGGGAACGTGCCCCCGACGAAAGCCAGCGCACCGCCGCTCCCCCTCCCGCCGGCGCCGCCCCTCGGGCGCACCGAAGACAGCCGCTACCGGCTCAAGTGCAAGCTGCTCGGGGCACCGCTGCACACCGAGGAGCTGGCCCACGAGCGGCTCGGCAAGCCGACCGCCCTGGCCGTGTTCGCGTCCGACAACCTCTCGTCGTCGGCGTACGCCACCGAGGAGATCCTGCGGGTCCTGGTGCCGGCCGTCGGCGTGGCCGCCTTCGCCCTCGTCGTTCCGGTGACCGTGGCCCTGCTGGTGGTCCTCGGCTTCCTCATCCTCTCGTACCGCCAGACGATCAAGGCCTACCCGAGCGCCGGCGGCGCCTACGTGGTGACCAAGGACAACTTCGGCCTGCTCCCCGCCCAGGTGGCCGGCGTGGCCCTGCTCACCGACTACGTGCTCACCGTGTCCGTGTCGGTCGCGGCGGGCACGGCCGCTCTCACGTCGGTGTTCGGGGCCCTGGCCCCGTGGGCCGTGCCGATCTCGGTGGCCTTCATCGCCGTCATCGCCTACGGGAACCTGCGGGGCGTGCGCGAGTCCGGGAAGCTCTTCGCCCTCCCGACCTACTTCTTCCTGGCCAACATGGCCGTGCTCCTCAGTGTCGGCATCGGCCGGCTGGCGTTCGGCCGGCTGCCGGTGGCGTCGGTGCACCGGGCGGGCATGCTGCACTTCGGCACGGCGGCGGACGGCGCCCTGTTCGCGGGGGCCGGCATCTACGTCGTGCTCCACGCCTTCGCGTCCGGTGGCGCCGCCGTCACCGGGGTGGAGGCCATCTCGAACGGAGTCCCCGCTTTCAAGGCGCCCGAGTGGCGTAACGCCCGCGAGACGCTCGTGATCATGGGATGCCTGCTCGGCGCCATGTTCCTCGGGTTGTCGGTGCTGGCCGCCGACATGCACATCGCCCCGTTCGCCGAGGGAACGCCCACCGTCATCTCCCAGATCGGGCGGGCGGTGTTCGGCGGCGGGCCGGCCGGCACACTGCTGTTCCTCGGCCTCCAGTCGGGCACGATGCTCATCCTGGTCCTGGCCGCGAACACCAGCTTCGCCGACTTCCCGCGCCTGGCCAGCTTCCACGCCGGCGACAACTTCATGCCCCGCCAGCTCACCAAGCGGGGGCACCGGCTGGTGTTCTCGAACGGCATCGTCAGCCTGGCGGTGGCCTCGGCCGCACTCGTGGTGCTCACCGGAGCCAAGGTCGACCGCCTCATCCCTCTCTACGCCATCGGCGTGTTCACCAGCTTCACCCTCAGCCAGGCCGGCATGGCCCGCCACCACCTCACCGAACGGCAGCCGGGCTGGAGGACGGGGCTGTTCGTCAACGGCACCGGCGCCTTCCTGTCGCTCGTGGTCGACGTCGTCATCGCCATCACCAAATTCACCCACGGGGCCTGGGTCATCGTCGTCCTGGTTCCCGTCCTGGTGGCCGTGCTGGTGCGCCTCAACCGCCAGTACGAGGCCGAGGCGGACGAGCTGGCGGAGAACGCCCGCACCGCGGCCGAGGCCCCGGTCCTCCGCCGCCACGTCGTGCTCGTGCTCGTCGACACGCTCGACCGGGCCGCCGCCCGGGCCATCCAGTACGCCCGCACCCTCTCTCCGGACCAGCTCCGGGCCGTCCACATCGCCGCCGACCTCCCCCGAGCCGAGGCTCTGGCCGAGCAGTGGAGCCGCCTCGGCCTCAGCCGCGTACCTCTCGAGCTCGTGGACTGCCCCGACCGGCGGCTGGCCCACTCCGTGCTCGAGGTCGTCGCCGAGGCCCTCGCCGGCGGCGAGACCGAGGTGAGCGTCCTGGTCCCCCGGCTGGCCCACCGCCGGGCCTGGCACCGCCTCCTCCACGACCGGACCGGCGAGCAGCTCGCCGCCGCCGTGTCCACCCTCCCCCACGCCAACGTCACCTTCGTCCCCTACCACCTCGGCATCACGACCCTCGAGGAGATCCCGCATGTCGCTGCTCACGAATCGCCGCTCACGCCCCACTGACGCCGACCACACGGCCGACCGCCGGTCCCGCCGCCGCCGCCCGCCGGCCACGGCCGCTCCGCCGGCTGCGCCGGCCCGGCCCGACCGCTGCACGCCGATCGGCGACATCCGCTGGCGGGACCACGTCCGGGTCGCGGGCCGGGTGCGCTCGGTGACCGTGGCGCCCTGGGCCGACATCCCCACCCTGGAGTGCATCCTCGTCGACGCGACAGGCGGCATCACGGTCGTCTTCCTGGGCCGCCGCCACATCGCCGGCATCCACCCCGGAGCGAGGATGCAGATACAAGGAACGGTCGGCCGCCACGCAGAGCGGCTGGCCATCCTCAACCCCGGCTACACCCTCCTCCCCCAGACCAGCTGAGCGGCGCGAGGGCCTGCTCGCTGGCTCGGAGCGGCCAGGCCCGGCGCCGGTAGCCTCCGTCGATGGACCTGGTGAACCCGGACCACCTCATCACGACCTTCGGGACGATCGGCGTGTTCCTGGTCGTGTTCGCCGAATCCGGCTTGATGTTCGGGTTCTTCCTGCCCGGCGATTCGCTGCTCATCACGGCCGGGGTCTTCGCGGCCAAGGGGGACCTGAACCTGCCGGTGATCCTGGGCGGCGTGTTCCTGGCCGCGGTGCTCGGCGACCAGGTCGGCTACGCCTTCGGGCACAAGGTCGGGCCGACGCTGTTCGGTCGGCCGGATTCGCGCCTGTTCAAGCGGAAGCACCTGGAGAAGGCCCGTGCCTACTTCGACGACAAGGGCCCCCGCACCATCGTGCTGGCCCGCTTCATCCCGATCGTTCGGACCTTCGCCCCCATCGTGGCGGGCATGAGCGACATGCCCTACCGCACCTTCGCCGCCTACAACGTCGTCGGCGGCCTCCTTTGGGGTGTGGGCGTGACCCTGCTCGGCTACGCCCTCGGCGAGGCCGTCGACATCGACAAGTACCTGCTGCCCCTCATCGCGTGTCTGATCGCCGCTTCCTTTGTCCCCGTTGTGCTCGAGGTTCGCCGGGCTCGCCGGCTGGACCGCTCGGCTCCGGCGGCGCCTGACCGGCCTTCGCACTAGCGCCGTTCCCGCCGTCCAACTGGGCCCGGGCAGCCCGCAGCTGGGCCCGAAGGTGGGCGTCCTCGTCGCCCAGGTCGAAGATCCACCGGTCGAGGGCGTCGACGGCCAGCTTCATGGGCGGATCGTCGTCGGACACGGCGTGACCCCCGTTGGGCTCCCCGCCCAGGGCCGGGGCAGCCGCGCCGGACCTGACCGGGACGACGCCGGCGATGCCGTCGGACTTGCGCTTCGAGAAGGCGATGGCGCCGCCCAGGACGATCAACGCCAGGCCGGCCACGGTGAACCGGGCGCCGTCGTTGTCCTGGAGGTTGATGATGGCGGGCAGGACGAGCAGGGACACCAGGTTCATCACCTTGATGAGGGGGTTCAGGGCGGGTCCGGCCGTGTCCTTGAACGGGTCGCCCACGGTGTCGGCGATGACCGCCGCCTTGTGCGCTTCGGAGCCTTTGCCGCCCTCGTTGCCGTCCTCGATGTACTTCTTGGCGTTGTCCCAGGCACCGCCTGCGTTGGACAGGTAGTTGGCCATGAGCTGACCGACCAGGATGACGGCCACCAGGAACGCGCCGAGCGAGGTGAAGCCGATGCCGAAGCCCACGATGACCGGCGTGAGCACGGCCAGGAGGGCGGGAGTGAGCAGCTCCCGGAGCGACGCCGCCGTGCAGATGTCGATGACGGGCGCGTGGTCGGGCTCTTTCTCCCCCTTCATGATCAGGCCGTCGGCGAACTGGCGCCGCACCTCTTGCACGACGACGCCGGCCGTCCGGCTCACCGCGTTGATGGCCAGGGCCGAGAACAGGAAGGGCACGGCGCCGCCGATGAGCAGGCCGATGAAGACCTTGGGGTCGGCCACGTTGATCGGGATGGCGTCGAAGACGCCCCGGCTCGTGCGCTCGAAGCGGTCCAGCGCGTCGGCGCCGAGCGTCTCGTTGGCCGCCGTCTCGATGAAGCTGGCGAAGATGGCCACCGACGCGATCACGGCCGAGCCGATGGCGAAGCCCTTGGTGACGGCCTTGGTGGTGTTGCCCACCGCATCGAGGCTCACCATGATCCGCTCGGGCTCGCCGTGGAACTCGCCCGACATCTCTGCGATGCCGGCCGCGTTGTCGGAGACGGGGCCGAACGTGTCCTCGGAGACGATCACGCCTGTGGTCGCGAGCATGCCCATCCCGCACAGGGCGACGAGGTACAGCGAGAACTGGAGGTTGCCGCCACCGAGGCCGAGGGACACGCCGATGGCGATGGCGATGGCGATGATGGCGTAGACGGAGCTCTCCAGCCCGGCCGAGGTACCGGACAGGATGGCGGTGGCCGGGCCCGTGCGGGTGGCCTCGGCGATCTCCTTCACCGGCGCGTGGTGCGTGGCCGTGAAGTACTCCGTGAGGCGGCTCACCACCTGGGCCAGGATGAGGCCGATGACGACGGCGCCGAAGCAGCGCAGGCCGACGTTGGACAGCGTGGCCTTCCGCTCGTCGTACCAGCCGTCGCCCACGTAGCCCAGGCCCAGGGCACCCACCCCGACCACGGTGATGATGCCGGCGGTGAGGAACCCCCGGTTGATGGGCTTGAGGGCGTCGGTGTCGCCCGGCTTGGCTTTCACCGCGTAGACGCCGGCGATCGACGCCAGCACGCCCACGGCCCGTGCCGCCAGCGGGAACACGAGGCCCAGGGCCGGGTTGGCGCCCACCGCCGCGAACCCGGACACGCCCAGGATGATGGAGGCGACGAGGGTGACCTCGTAGCTCTCGAACAGGTCGGCGGCCATGCCGGCGCAGTCGCCGACGTTGTCGCCCACGTTGTCGGCGATGGTGGCCGGGTTGCGGGGGTCGTCCTCGGGGATGCCGGCCTCCACCTTGCCCACCAGGTCGGCGCCCACGTCGGCCGCCTTGGTGAAGATGCCGCCACCGACCCGCAGGAACAGCGCCAGGAGCGACCCGCCGAACCCGAAGCCGACGAGGATGGCCGAGCTGGTGTTCTGGAACACCAGGATGATCACGGTGGCGCCGAGCAGGCCGAGGCCGACGGTGAACATTCCGGCCACGCCGCCGGTGCGGAACGCCACCTTGAGGGCGTCGGGCAGCGAGTTCCGCTTGGCCGCCGCCGCCGTGCGCACGTTCCCCTGGGTGGCCAGGGTCATGCCGATGAAGCCGGTGAGGCCCGAGAGGAAGCCGCCGGTGACGAAGGCGAGCGTCCGGAACAGGCCCGACTGGACGAACGACAGCGCCACGTCGCCGTCGGGCTTGACGATCTTGGTGGACGTCACGAACACGATGGCGGCCAGCGGCACCAGGATGATCCCGATGGTGCGGAACTGGCGCTTCAGGTAGGCGAGGGCCCCCTCCTGGATCGACGTGGCGATCCGCTGCATCGTCGCCGTGCCCTTGTCCTCGGCCAGCACCCCCTTCATCAGCGAGAAGCCGACCCCCAGGGCGAGCAGGGCCGACACCGCCGACAGGGCGAGGATGAAGAACTCGCCTCCCCCGAGGTGGAAGGACTGGTACCCGCCCTCGGCGGCGAGAAGGCTCATGCGGACTCCTTTGTGTGGTCGAGGACGTCGAGGGGGACGACCTCGGCCGCCTCGAGACGGACGTAGATCTGGCGGGCGACCTTGTCGCCGACGGTGCGCCGGTGCCCGTCGACGAGCAGCACCATGGGGCCGTCGAAGGGGTGCTTCTCCCGCACCTCGACGCGCACCCCCGGGCGCAGGCCCAGGGTGTCGAGGAAGGCCACGACGTCGGCGTCGGTGGAACCGGGCACCGCCACGACGGCCACGTCGCCCGGCTCCAGGTTGTACAGCGGCGGCAGTTCGGGGATCTCGCCCACCTCCGGAGCGGGGATCGGGAATCCGTGCGGGCAGGCGGCGGGACGGTCGAGGGCCACGTACAGGCGATCCTCGACCTCCTGGGGCAGCTCGTGCTCGAAGCTGGCGGCGAAGCGATCGGCCTCGTTCCAGGGATAGCCGAGCATGTCGGCGAGGAAGCGCTCCACGATCCGGTGGCGGCGGATGGCCGCCACCGCTGCCCGCCTGCCCTCGGCGGTGAGCTCGACGCCGCGGTACGGCTTGTGGTCGGCCAGGCCCCGGTCGGCCAGGCGCTTGACAGTGGCCGTGACCGTGCCGGGGCTCACCTTGAGCGCCTCGGCCAGCATGCCGGTGTGGGCGTCGGGCGCCGAGCCGTGCCCACCGGTGAGCCGGTAGATCGACTTCAGGGTCTCCCGTTCGGACTTCGTGAAGGGTGCATCCATGGTTCTCGCCTCACAAACTTACCTTTTTGGAGCCCGAAAAACAACGACCGATCCCGACGAATCACCGGCCGTTGGTCCCCTCGGCCGCCGACGACGGGCCCGAGAGGTGGTACGGCACCGACGTGACCACCGTGCCCCGGCGGTCGAGGAGCGCCAGCTTCAGGGCCAGCGCGCTCTGGTTGTGGAGGATGTTCTCGTACCAGTGGTCGACCACGAACTCGGGGATGAGGACGGTGATCGTGTCGTTCTGCCACCGCTCGTCCAGCTCGTCGAGGTACCCCTCGACGGCCGCCACCAGGTCCCGGTACGGCGACGGCACGATCTCCAGCTGGACGTCGAGCTTGAAGTCGCGCCACTGCCGCTGCATCTCCGCCGCCTCCTCGTCGTCGGACGCCATGTAGACGGCGGTGAGGTGGTGGGGCCGCATGGCCGTGGCGTAGTTCAGTGCCTTGATGACGCCCTTGTGGACCCTGCCCACCAGCACCACCACGGTGTGGTTGAACGACTCCGGGCGGACCTGGGCCGGCGTGATCTCCAGGGCCTGGGAGACCTTGTCGTAGTGCCGGCGGATGACCAGGAACAGCAGGATGATGGCGGGGAGCACCACGATGGGCACCCACGCGCCGCTGGTGAACTTGGTGCCGGCCACGATGAGCAGGACGCAGAAGGTGACCACCGCGCCCATGCCGCTGGTGACGGCGCCGAACCGCCAACCGGGTGCCCGGTGCCTCTGCTGGTAGCGCACCATGCCGAGCTGGCTGAGGGTGAACGACGTGAACACCCCGACGGCGTAGAGGGGGATGAGTGCGTTGGTGAGGCCGCCGAAGGCCACGATGAGCCCGGACGCGGCGACGGCGAGGAACACGATCCCGTTGGAGAACACCAGCCGGTCGCCCCGGTTGCCGAACTGGCGGGGCAGGAACCCGTCCCGGGCGATGATCGACGACAGCCTGGGGAAGTCCGCGTAGGCGGTGTTGGCGGCCAGCACCAGGATGGCGGCGGTGGCGAACTGGAGGACGATGTAGATGGGCCCGCCGTGGAACACGGCCTGGCCGAGCTGCGAGAGGACCGTCTCCCCGTGGCTCGGATACGGCTTGAGCCGATGGGCCAGCACGGCGGTGCCCATGAACAGCGACCCCAGGATCACCGCCATCCACGTGAGGGTGGTGGCTGCGTTCTTCGATTCGGGCTTGCGGAAGGCGGGAACGCCGTCGGCGATGGCCTCGATCCCCGTCAGGGCCACCGCACCCGACGAGAAGCCCTTGAGCAGCAGGAACAGCCCGAGGGTGCCCCCCGTCTGGCGGGCCGCCTCCGCCCGCTCCGGGTCGAAGGGTACCGGGTCGATGTGGCCGAAGAACGACCGGGCCAGGCCGTACACCACGAGGGCCGAGATGCTGAAGATGTAGATGTAGGTCGGGACGGCGAAGATCTGGCCGGACTCCTTGATGCCCCGGAGGTTGGCCATCGTGATCAGGGCGATGAGCACCAGGGCGATCAGGACCCGCTTGTCCTCGAGGTCGGAGAACGCAGGGATGGAGATGATGGCCGCCACGCCGGCCGAGATCGACACCGCCACCGTGAGGATGTAGTCGACGAGGATCGATGCGCCGGCCACCAGCGACGGGTACCTGCCGAGGTTCTCGCGACTGACGACGTAGGAGCCGCCGCCCGACGGGTAGGCGAAGATCGTGCGGCGGTAGCTCGTCACGACGATGGCGAGCAGGAGCGCCACACCGACGGCGATGGGGATCAGACGGTCGAGGCCGAGCGTGAGGCTGCTGGCCCCGACGGCGGTGACGAACAGGATCTCCTCGGTCGCGTACGCGGTGGAGGAGATGGCGTCGGAGGAGAAGACGGCCAGGGCGATGACCTTGGGGATCCGCTGGTGCTCCTGCTCGGCCGTCGCCAGGGGACGGCCCACCACGAGTCGCTTGAGCATCTGGAGCACGAGGGGGGACGATAGGGCCTCGGCGCCGCGACGCGGATCGTCGAGTTGTGCGGAGAGATGGCGCTGCATTTGGATGTGGCGATGCACGTCGTGGTGGTTGGGTGCGGACGGGTGGGTTCGGAGCTGGCGAGGAACCTCGACCAGGCCGGCCATTCCGTCGCGGTGATCGACAAGGACCGCCGCGCGTTCCAGCGGTATCTCCCCGACGACTGGGGGGGCAAGGCCGTGGTCGGCTTCGGCTTCGACCGCGACCACCTCGAGCAGGCCGGCGTCCGCGACGCCGAAGCGCTGGCGGCGGCGACGGGCGGCGACAACTCCAACATCCTCACCGCCCGCATCGCCCGCGAGACGTACCAGATACCGTCGGTGGTGGCCCGGATCCAGGATCCCCGCCGGGCCGTGATCTACGAGCGTCTCGGCATCCCCACCGTGGCCCAGGTCCAGTGGACCACCGACCAGGTGCAACGACGGCTGTTTCCCAGCGAGTCGGTCGTCGAGTGGTCCGACGCCTCGGGCGGCATCTCGCTGCTCGAGCGCATGCTCCCCGACGGATGGGCCGGGCAGCGTCTCAGCCGGGTGGGCCGGGGCGGCGCCTTCCGCGTGGCGGCCGTCACGCGGGCGGGCCTGGCCCAGATGGTGGGCCCCAACCTCGTGGGCCAGGAGGGCGACGTCCTGCACATCCTGGTCGCCCGCGAGCACGTCGAGGATCTCGACGCCCGCCTCAAGGCGGGGGCGGAGGCCGACCGGTGAAGGTCGCCATCGCCGGCGGGGGCAACGTGGGCACGTACATCGCCGCCGACCTCCACGCCGCCGGACACGACGTCCTCATCATCGAGCAGGACCCCGACGTCGTCGCCCGCGTGTCGCCGACGGTCGGCGTGCAGTGGTACGTGGGCGACGCCTGCGAGGTGTCGAACCTCCACGAGGCGGGCCTGGGCGACGCCGACGTCGTGGTGGCCGCCACCGGTGACGACGAGGACAACCTGGTCGTGTCGCTGCTGGCCAAGCAGGAGTTCGCCGTCCCCCGGGTCGTGGCCCGGGTGAACCACCCGAAGAACTACTGGCTGTTCAACGAGTCCTGGGGGGTCGACGTGTCGGTGTCGACGCCCCACCTGCTCACCGCCCTCGTCGAGGAGGCCGTGTCGGTGGGATCGCTCGTGCGCCTCCTCCAGTTCCGCGACGCCCAGCTGGTGGAGGTCACGCTGGCCGATGACTCCCCAGCGGCCAAGCAGTCGATCCTCGACCTCGGGATCCCCCGCGACGCCACCGTGGTGGCCGTCGTGCGCGAGGGCCACGTGATCGTTCCCCGTGGCGACACCGTGCTCCAGGCCGGGGACGAGGTCCTCGTGCTGGTCACGCCCGAGTCCGAAGAGGCCGTCCGCACCGTGCTCGTGTCGAGCTAGCCCTCCGGTGCCCGCCCCGGGGTTGCGCGACGGGGGCGCTAGGCGAGCAGCTCGTAGCGCGGGTTCATGATGAGCAGACGGCCGCCCCTGCCCTTGGGGGCGCCACGCCCGCTGACCTTCAGGCGGCGGCCGGCGGCCACACCGGCGATGTGCGTGCGGCCCGTCCACATGACCTCGAGCGAGCCCGTGCCGTCCTTCACCGTGGCCTCCAGCCACGGGGAGCCGTCCGGCCGGGGAACGATGCGCACGTTCGAGATCTCACCGACCACCGACACCTCGACGCGCGGCTCGCACTCGCAGATGCACGTCACCCCGTCGACCTGGGAGCAGAACTCCCGGAGCCGGTCGCGGTCGAGCTCGCTGACCGGGGTGGTGAGGCGCTTGAGCGCCTTCTTGAGCGCCATGGATCAGTTGTACCCCATGGCCGGGACTACGCCGTCCCGTCGAGGTCCAGCGGCCCGTCGAAGTCCTCGGTGGGGCCGCAGAACATGATGAGGCGCACCGACGTCCCCGCCTCCGAGGGATCGAAGGCCACCTCGTCGACCAGCGTGCGGATGAGGGGGATCCCGAGGCCGCGCTCGAAGTTGAGACGCTCGGGGTCGGTGACCGGAGGGTGCTCGGGCAGCTGGCCCGGATCGAAGCCCTGGCCCCTGTCCTCGACCTGTACCTCCAGGCGGTCGTCGGACTCCGACCACCGCAGGGTCACGCGCTCGTCGACGTGGACGTCGGCGTGGGCCTCGATGGCGTTGGTGCACGCCTCGGAGACGGCCAGCTTCAGGTCGTCGATGCGCTCCTCGGCCAGGGTCCGGCGTGCCGTCGCCAGCGACGACATCACCAGGCGGGCCAGACCGACGTACTCCGCCCGGGCGGGGATCTCCAGCTCGATGACCGGGTCGACCTCGACAGCGCCCACCCGCCCTACTTGGCGGTCGTGGCCGCGTCGACGGATTCGAAGATCGTGAACACCTTGGTGAGACCGGTGATCTCGAACACCTTGAGGATGCGCTGCTGCGTGCACACCAGGTTGAGGTCGCCCTCGTGGCTGCGCAGCCGCTTGAGGCCCCCGACCAGGACGCCGAGGCCGGTGGAGTCGAGGAAGTCGACGGCTTCGAGGTCGACGACGATGTGGTGCTTGCCCTTGCTGACCAGCTCCACCAGCTTCTCCCGCAGCCGGGGTGCCGTGTACACGTCGACCTCGCCCCGCACGGCGAGCACGGTGATGCCGTTGTCGTACTCGGTGACGTCGAGACCGAGATCCATGACGAGCCTCCCTCTGGGCGCTCGCGCGCCGCTTGCCTCCAGAAGCTACCCCGCTCCGCCTCCGCCCAGACACTCCGGCGGACGGGGCCGCCGAGCGCTCGCAGCTCTCGGGACCCGACTAGACGCTGGTGGGGACCTCGCGGCGGGGTTCGGGCCGCGTCCGGGGCCGGGCCCGGCGTGACGCAGGGGCAGGTCGCTTCCTGCCCGCGGAGGCGTCGGTGGCCACGACGACCGGGGCGAAGTCGGGTGCTCCGATGTCGTCGAGCGTGGGGGCCGGCGCAGGCTTGCGCCTGCCCAGGCGGCCCGTGCGCGACGACGCCTCCCACGCGTCTCCGGGCGAGGGAACCTCGGGATCGAGCACCTCGAGCGGGATCCGGTTGACCTCGCTCTTCACCCACAGGACGTGCATGAGCAGCACGGTGGCGAGCAGCCCGGCTGCGAAGAACGTCATCGTCCGGGCCCGGCTGTCGCTCGAGCTCTCGGCGCCCAGCTCCCGGTACTGGGTGCCGTCGGCCGCGAGCTCCGCGTCGCCGCCGCCCTGCTCGTCGTCGAGCGTGCCGTCCGAGGCGACGGAGGGGAACGGAAGCGTGCTCTGGAACCCGGGATCGGGGAGCGGCACGGTGCGGGGTGTCACGCTGCGGGTCTGGCCGCGCACGGTGTCGAAGCCCGACAGGTCGACCTTGCCGGGGGTGGCGACGGCCCCGGGGCTCCCGGCGGGCACGGACGACGCCGTGCCGGCGCCGGCGGCGGGTGTCCCCGCGACCGCAGGTGCCGCCGTGGTGGGCGGCGGCGGCGGGTCGGGCACCTTGGCCACGGCGTCGGCGGTGAGGGCCGAGGGATCCGACGTGAGCTCCTCGTCGCCGGGCACGCCGGCTCGCACGGCCACCACCAGGTAGCGGTAGTCGCCACCGCCGCTGGCCGTGGACGCGTCGAGGTAGCTGGTGTCGCCCGCCTTCGGCTTGGCCAGGACGGTGAAGTCGTTGCTGGTCCCCTTGGCCCGCTTGACCTCGTAGCGGATGAGATCGGGTTCGGGGTTGGCCTTCCACGTGACGGTCACGGCGCGGGACGCGGCGTCGACGACGGCCTTGACGCCGGTGGGGGGCGTCGCCGGGGCGGCCACGAGGAAGTCGATGGTCTGCGTGGCCGTCTCCTCGGGGCCGAGCCCGACGATGCCGCGCTGGCGGCCCGTCGCCGTGATCGTGGCCGAGTAGGCCCCGTTGTAGGCGAGCTTCACCGGAAAGCTCACGGTCTGGGGGGATTCCTCGGGCGGCGCGCTGGCGCTGATCGACGCGTGCGCGCCGCTCACCTTGAGCGTGATGGGCGCGGTCAGGGTGCCGTTGATGGCGACTCGTGCGGAGACGGTGACGGCGTCGTCGTCGATCTGGCCGATGGGCGACAGGAAGGTGATCGACGGTGGCGCGGCCATGGCCGGCGCCGCCGCTCCCAACCCGGCCAGGACGGCCAGCCCGACGGCGGCCGCCGCCTTCCGGGAGAAGCGCGTGCTCATGCGTTCGTCGCCGCGCCCTTCGTGAGCGCAGCCTTCACGACCAGGCGCTCCTTGGCCGAACCCTTCGGATGGCACGTCGTGAGGGTCAAGGCGTGTACGGAGGCGTCGTTGGCCACGACGGAGAAGTCGACCGGCGTGGTGACGAACGGCGCCTTGCTGACCTCGTAGGTGCACGAGCCGATGGGCGTCTCGAGGATGATCGTGTCACCCGGCTTCAACCGGTCGACGTTGGCGAAGGGCTTGCCGTAGGTGGTGCGGTGCCCAGCGATGGACACGTTGCCGGCCTCGCACGGCAGCGGCGTCTTCGGGTAGTGCCCGGCGCCCGCGCGCAACGCGCTGGCCGAGGTTCCCTCCACGACGACCACATCGACATCG
Source organism: Acidimicrobiales bacterium (assembly GCA_036262515.1). Lineage (GTDB taxonomy): Bacteria > Actinomycetota > Acidimicrobiia > Acidimicrobiales > JAHFUS01. Next base: position 21,190 of record DATAIT010000117.1, read on the forward strand.
AGGGCGGGGATCTTGATCCTCGTGAGGGCGTCGCCGTCCTCGATCGTGCCCGCCTTGTACCGGGCCACGTGCTCGGGGCTGGCGATCTGGCGCTTGAGCCGGCTCTGCACCCGGCTCTGGTAGAAGTTCGTGTACACGGGGTACCCGAGCAGCCCGACGGCCGAGACGAACAGCACCACCGACAGCGCCGACAGCCCGAAGCGGGCGGCGCGGGATCGACGGAGCGTGTTGATCAGGGAGTCCACGGTTCTTCTCCTCGACGTGGGCAGATCGGCAACAGGGACGGTTGGGTCGCGAGAGGTCGGCTCGGGCCAACCCCTCGTGTCAGGAACGGCGGCGCAGGGCGGACAGTTCCCGGCTTTCTAACGGGGGCGGACAACGAAACGGCGGACGAGGACGCCAGCCCCGGCACGCCCGCTCCGGCGAGGGGCGGGGCCGGTGACGGCGCCCACGAGCGTGGCTGCCGCGCCCGGTGCTGCGACCCGTCGGATGACTGCCATGATTCCCCGTCCTTGTCGGAACAACGTCGCCTCGCCCGGCACCCGTCTCCGCCGGCTATCACTAGACGGCCCGAGCCGGGCCCCATGACGCAGTTTCGGGCCGAATCCGGAGAGAGTGCGGCGCATCTGGGACAGGACGGCCGGAACCGCTCAGAACTCACGCCTCATGGAGGCACGGCCCTCCATGAGAACGTCGGGAAGAAGGGGTCCGATCATAGGGGCAACCGTCGGGGAGCGATACGAGACGGTCACCGACACCAGGCGCCCGGTCGCGTCGGGCACGACGCGGACGTCCAGCCGGGCCGGATCGAGCGACGCGGCGGCCAGCGCCGCCCGGCGGGCTGCGTCACGGGACGGGTCGACCGCCGCCGCCCTGGCTGCCTCCCGTGCCGCATGCACGACGAGGACCTGGTCGCGCACGACCAGGGCCGTCTGGACGACGAGGAGGAGGAGCATGGCGACGATCGGCAGGACCAGCGCCACCTCCACCGCCGCCTGCCCGCCTGCACCCCGTGGCGGCCGCCGGGCGGCCACGGCCGCACCGCGGCGGAGACGTGGTGCGGCCGTGGACCGCCTCATGGCCGGTGGACGTTGTTGGGACGCGTCACTTGGCGCGGTCGAGCAGCCGGTCCATGACGGCGTCGAGAAGCCGCCCCACCCGGTCGGTGCGGGCCGCCCACCCGGTTACGAGCAGGGCCACGGCCGCCGCTCCGAGGAGGACGAGGGCGTACTCGGCGGACGCCTGCCCCCGCTCGTCTCGGCGGCGGGCGGCGGGGGGAAGCCGCGAGGGCAGATCGGCGAGGGACGAGAGGACGAACACGTAGACAGCGAGCACTTGGGGCTTCCCTTCGGTGGGGACGAGCATCTACAGGCGCAGCTCCCGGAGGGCGCCGGCGACGAGAGGCGCCACGGTGAGCAGCGCGAAGGCGGGGAGGATGCACACGATCAGGGGGAAGAGCAGGGTGACGGGCACGCGGCGGGCTGTTGCTTCGGCCCGTCGCTGGCGCTGGAGGCGGACGTCGTCGGCCAGGCGGTGCAGGGCCGGCAGGACCGGCGTGCCGTAGCGCTCGCACCCGGCCAGGACGGCGGCCAGCGGGCGGGTGGGCTCCCCCGCCCGCACGGGGAGATCGTCGAGCGCGTCGGCCAGGCGCCGGCCGCCACCCACTTCGGCCGAGATGCGCCGCACCTCGTCGGCCAGCGGCCCGCTCCCCCGGCGCCCGGCGGCGGCGAGGGCGAGCGAGACGTTGCAGCCGGCACCGACGGCCAGCACGAGCAGGTCGACGGTGTCGGGAAGGGCCGCCTCGAGCCCCCGTAGGCGGCGGCGCTCGGACACCCGCGCCCGGTGCCCCGGCAGGATCACCGCGGCAGCGATGACGAGCGGTGCCAGGAGCGGGGCGACTGCGAACACGGCCAGGGCGGCGACGGTGAGCGTCCCGACCGTGCGCGACCGGCTGGAGGTGACGATGGCCACGGGGAGGCGGCGCTGCACCAAGCGTCCGACGGCGGAGACCACACCGTCCGCCGCCTTCCGGGTGGCGCGGCTGCGCAGCGCCGGCTCCGCCAGCGCCCGGACCCTCGGCGGTGCCGGGCGGTGCCGGGCCACGGCGGTGAGGACCATCGCCGTCCACGCCGCGCCCAGCACGACCGGCGTCATCCGTGCACCCGGCGACCTGGCCCGGGGGCGACTGCCGGCCGGGGGCGGGCCGGGCTGCGGCTCGTCACCCTGCCACTCTCGTGAGGCGGGCCATCCACAGGGCTCCGGCCGCATCGAGCGCCAGCCCGGCGGCGAGCAGGACGAGGCCGGCGGTCGTGCGGAGGAGGAACGCCGACGAGCGCGGGTCGACGAGGGACGAGAGGGCGCAGAAGGCCACGGGCGCGATCGCCATGACCACGGCAGACGCCCGCGCCTGGGTGGCCAGGGCGCGGGTCTCCCCCTCGGCGGCGAGGCGCTGGCGAAGGGTGGCGGCGACCGAGTCGACGGCGGAGGCCGCCGGTCCGCCGGTCTCGGCCGCCAGGCACAGGGCGGCCACGACGAGGACGACGCCACGGAGCGGCCGGCGTCCGGCCCACGACTCCAGGGCGGCCACGACCCCGGCGCCCCGCTCGGTGGCCGTGGCCACCTCGGCCAGATCGGCCCCCAAAGCGCCGGGCGTGACCGCCGCGGCCTCGCCCAGCGCCTGGCGCAGCGACGCCCCCGACCGCAGTGCCGCCGCGATCGCTTCGACGGCGCCGGGCAGCGCAGCCTCGATCCGGGCCGGGCCACGATGGCGCAGCAGGCGCCACGCCACGTAGGGGGCGGCGGCGGCCACCGCGACGGCCAGGAGCGCCGCCCCGACGCCGCCCGCCAGGCCCGCGCCCACTACGGCGGTGACGCTGCCGCCGGCCCAGACGGTCCACACCGTGGTCGGCGCCACGGAGGTGGCGGTCTCGGCCACCCGGGCCGGCAGCCACGGCGGGGGCGCCAGCAGTGCGGCAGTACCCGTGCCCGCGGCGCCGGCCCGCCGGCTCGCGCCCCAGGCCGGTCGGGACGCGGCGGACCGGGCTCGTGCCGCGGCCCGGGCCCGCCCGCATCCGACGACTGCGGCGCGCCCGGCACCGGCCGTCACGAGCACAAGGGCGCCCGCCACGGCGCCGGTCGCCGCCGAGAGGGTCGAGGGCGTCATGGCACCGCCGCCGGGGTGGGCCGGTCGTCGAGCCAGGCGTCATCGGGCTCCGGTGCGTCCGTGGCCCGGGCCCGACGGGTCGGGAGCCGCCGGAGACCGCCTTCGTCGGCCAGGGTGGTGACACCGCCACCGGCCGTGCCCGCGACCTCCGCCACCTCGACGACCCGGCGCCCGCCGGCCGGCCGGCGGGCCACCTGGACCACCAGGTCGAGGGACGACGCGATCTGGTCGCGCACGGCATCGAGGGGCAGCCCGACATCGCCCAGCAGCACCATCGTCTCCAGGCGCCGGAGGGCGTCGGCAGGGCCGTTGGCGTGGCAGGTCGACAGGGACCCCTCGTGTCCGGTGTTCATCGCCTGCAACATGTCGAGAGCCGCCGAGTCCCGCACCTCGCCCACGACGATGCGGTCGGGGCGCATGCGCAGGGCGTTGCGCACGAGGTCACGGATCCGGACCTCCCCGGCACCGTCGGCGTTGGCCGTCCGGGCCTCGAGCCGCACCACGTGCTCCTGGGGCAGACGCAGCTCCGCTGCGTCCTCGACCGTCACGATGCGCTCGCCGGGCGGGATCTCGGCCGCCAGCGCGTTGAGCAGGGTGGTCTTTCCCGACGACGTGGCTCCCGAGACCAGGACGTTCATGCGGCCTCGCACCGCCCATCCGAGGAAGGCGGCCAGGCCCGGAGGGCAGAAGGCGGAGAGCGGCACCGCCTGGGCCGCGAAGCGCCGGATGGTGAGGCAGGGGCCGTCGACCGCCAGCGGCGCCACCACGGCGTTGACCCGGGACCCGTCCGGGAGGCGGGCGTCGACCATGGGCGACGAGCGGTCGGCCCGCAGGCCGAGAGGACCGACGACCTTCTCGATCAGGTGCTCGATGGCCGGCCCGTCGAGGTCGACGGCCACCCGTTCGAGGACGCCCCGACGTTCCACCCACACCCGTCCCGGCCCGCTGACCATGATCTCGCTCACCGCCGGGTCGGCGAGGAACGGCTCCAGGGGGCCCAGGCCCGTGGCCAGCGCCAGCACGTCGGCCACGACCCGCTCGAGGGCGCGGGCCGGGAGCAGCGGCGCCTCCCTGCGGGCCAGGCAGGTGACCGCCTCCCGGCTGACCGCCGACGCTCCCTCGTCTCCGGCGCCGACCGCCAGCAGCCGGGTGTGGATGCGCTCGGCCAGCGCCCCGTCGGCGGCCGGCGCCGCGCCGTGGGCGTGCGGTGCTCGGCCGGGCCCGCTCACGCCGCCCGCCGCAACGCCCGCTCCAGGGCGCGGGGCAGGGCGCCGGCCAGCAGCCCGGCGTCGACGTGACGGGCGATGGCGGGGTCCCAGGCCACTTCGGCCCGGACCGGGACGCCGAGCACGCTCTCCACGTCTCGCCGGCCGAGCGACCGCCCGTCCTCCTTCACGAGGATCACGCCCGACGGGCGGACCGGGACGGCCAGGGCCCGGCGCAGCGCCAGGTAGCAAGGGCGGAGCACGAGCAGCGACAGCCCGGCCGCGGCGGCCACGGCCAGGCCGGCGGCGGAGTCGGGTGGGCCGCAGTCGACCACCGCGTGACCGTCGCCCACAAGGGCGGCGGCCAGGCGCTCACCCCCGTCGCCGGTGAGCGGGGCATCGCCGCGTGGGACCAGGCGGAGGCCGGGGCTGACCTCGACGGCGAGGCGGCCCAACGCGTCGGAGGCGACGCCGTCGCCCGCCTGCAGCCACTCGCCGACGCCCGGCGGCGGCGGCTCCGGCACGCCGAGGGCGGCGGGCAGGTCGCCACCGAGATCGACCAGGCAGGCCCCCCGCGGGCCGGCCGGGGCCAGGAGCAGTCCCAGGGCAGCGGCCACCACGGTGGTCCCGCTGCCGCCCTTCACCGACCAGCAGGCAACCAGCACGATCTGTCTTCTCCGGACGCGCCGAACGAGGCTCCGGGGGAAGGGATCGCCCTGCATGGTAGATCGCCGGCGCCGGGCGCACAAGGGGCCGGAGCGAGGTTTCGGCCCGTTCCCGGGGGGCTACGAACGGCGCATGAGCACGCCCTGGTTCCTCCTGGCAGTGCCGGGGACGTGCGCCGTGCTGTCGGCGATCCTCTACCTCTCGGCGGTGGCCGAGCGTCGCCTGCTGTCGCCCCGCCGGCTCATCCTCGGCGCCGCCCGGGCCCGGCGCAGCTCCCCCGAGTTCGCCGAGGCGTTCGTGGCGCGCCAGTTCGAGCGCCTGCTGCGCGAAGAGTCGGGGAGCTGAACGCAGCCCGAGGCGCGCCGGCTCCCCGAGCGGGTGCTGGAAGGGTGACGGTTGTGGGCGGAGGAGAGCGGAGCCGCTACTCGACGCGCAGCTTCTTGGCCGCCACGGCGCCGAGGGCGATGATGACGACCAGCAGGAGCAGCTTCTTCATGCGGCCAACCCTAGTAGGGTTCGCCGGCTGGCAGCGCGGGAACATCGGCGTCCAGCGAGGAGGTGTCCGGGTACCTGGTGGGCTCCCCCGCCTTCAAAGCGGGTGGGACGGGTGATCCCCGTCCGGCGGGTTCGATTCCCGTCCACCTCCGCCACTCCGGGTCTCGCACGCACCGCATGTGAGGCCGGCGATCTAGACGGTGAGGAGGTCCCTGGCTCCGGTGTCGGAGCTGGGGTGGCGCAGCTTCGACATCGCCCGGGCCTCGATCTGGCGGATGCGCTCCCGGGTGAGGTTGAAGTGCTCCCCGACCTCCTCGAGCGTGCGCGGCTCGCCGCGGTCGAGACCGAACCGGAGGCGGAGGATCTCGCGTTCCCGCTCGTCGAGCGGCCCCAGCAGGCGGGAGATCTCGTCGGGCAGCAGCGACGTGGCCGCCATCTCGAACGGTGACTCGGCCGAGCGGTCCTCGACCACGTCGCCCAGCTCGGCGTCGCCGTCCTCGCGCAGGGGCTCCGACAGCGACAGGGGCTCGGCTGCGAACCGCAGGGCCTCGGTGACCTTGTCCTCGGGCATCTCCACCTCGGCCGACAGCTCGGCCAGCGTGGCCGGGCGCCCGAGCTTCAGCTCGAGGCGGGCGCGGGCCTTCTGGAGGCGGGCCAGCGTGTCGCCGGCGTGCACGGGGAGCCGGATGGTGCGGCCGGTGTTGGCGATGCCCCGGGTGATCGCCTGCCGGATCCACCAGGTGGCGTACGTGGAGAACTTGAAGCCCTTGCGCCAGTCGAACTTCTCGACTGCGTGCATGAGGCCGAGGTTGCCCTCCTGAATGAGGTCGAGCAGGGGCAGCCCGGACGCCTGGTACTTCTTGGCGATCGAGACCACCAGGCGCAGGTTCGACTGCACGAAGGTGCGCTGGGCGTCGTCGCCGCCCTTGAGATGGCGGCGCAGCTCCCGGCGCCGGGCCGCCGCCAGCCCCTTGCCGGTGCGCTCGAGCTCGGCACGGGCGTCGTTGCCGGCCTCGATGGCCTGGGCCAGGCGCACCTCGTCGTCCTTGGTGAGCAACGGGTACTGCCCGATGTCAGTGAGGTACAGGCGGACGAGATCCTCTTCGTCCCGCTCGACTCGCTCCTTGGCCACGGTCACAAACCCTTCGTCGTCCTGCCAACACCGAAGCCTCCGCTTCCGCCGGAGGCGAAGCATCATCCCCTGGAAGGGAATGGGTGGAAGACGTCTCTTCTCACCATACCGGCGGAGTCAAGGGACCCTTCCCCGACCGTCTCCCGCGCGAACAATGTTCGACGCGTGGGCGCCATCCCCTGCCCACGGCGGCCGGCGATGCGCCGCCGGGTCCGTGGAGCGGCGCCGGGGGCGAGGGTGGCCGTCACCCGTGGTAGCGGTTGGTGATGGGCACCCTGCGATCCTTGCCGAACGCCTTCGGCGTGACCCGCACACCGGGCGGGGTCTGGCGGCGCTTGTACTCGGCCACGTCGACCAGGCGGACGACCTGGCGGACGACCTCGGCGTCGAAGCCGTTCTCGATCAGCTCGCCGGCGGTCAGATCGCCCTCCACGTACGCCTCGAGGACGGGGTCGAGCACCTCGTAGGGCGGGAGCGAGTCGTCGTCGCGCTGGTCGGCGCGCAGCTCGGCCGACGGCGCCTTGGTGATGACGTCGTCGGGGATCACCTCCCGCCCGGCCCGGCGGTTCACGGCCCGGCTCAGCTCGTACACGAGGGTCTTGGGCACGTCCTTGATGACGGCGAACCCGCCCGCGGTGTCGCCGTAGAGCGTGGAGTACCCCACCGCCATCTCGCTCTTGTTCCCGGTGGTGAGCACCATCCATCCGAGCTTGTTCGACAGCGCCATGAGGACGGTGCCCCGGATCCGCGACTGCAGGTTCTCCTCGGCGATGTCGGCGGGCCTGTCGCCGAAGGAGGGTGCGAGCATGGCCAGGAAGGCGGCGTGGGCCTCCTCGATGGCGATGACCCGGAAGTCGATGCCGAGAGCCCGGGCCAGGCGGGCCGCGTCGGACTCCGAACCCTGGCTCGAGAAGCGAGACGGCATGGCGACGCCGTGGACCCGATCGGGACCGAGGGCGTCCACGGCGACGGCCGCCACCAGTGACGAGTCGATCCCGCCGGACAGACCGATGACCACGTCGGTGAACCCGTTCTTGGTGACGTAGTCCCGGGTGCCCAGGACGAGCGCTGCGTGCACCTCGTCGACCGGGTCGAGCGGAGGGGCCAGGCGCGCGGGCAGACGCTCATGCTGGGGGGACGGCTTGCCGGTGACAACGTGGGCCGGCAGCGCCGGGGCGCTGGTGCGCCCGCGCGGATCGACCAGTCGCTTGCGGAACACGGGATGCACGTCGAGGTCGACCACCAGCACGTGCTCGGTGAACTGCGGGGCCGACGCGACCACCCGGCCGTTGGCGTCGAGCACCACCGAGGCGCCGTCGAAGACCAGCTCGTCCTGGCCGCCGACCTGGTTCACGTACACGATGGCGCACGACGCGTCGGCCGCCCGGGTGGCGAGCATGCGCTCGCGCTCGGCCAGCCGCCCGCGGTAGTAGGGCGAGGCGTTCAGGTTGAGCACGAGCTCGGCACCGCCCGCCGCCTGCTCGGCGATTGGCCCGGCCGGCGCCCAGGCGTCCTCGCACACGGAGATGCCGCAGGGCACCCCGCCGATGACGAACAGCTGGAGCGGCGCCCCGCCGGCGCTGAAGTAGCGCTGCTCGTCGAACACCGCGTAGTTCGGCAGGACCCGCTTGTGGTACGTGCCCTGGACGGTGCCGAACGCGCAGACGGCCGCCGCGTTGAACAGGTCGCGGTTGCGGTCGACGAACCCGACGACGGCCGCGCACCGGCCCGTGCGGGCGGCCAGCTTGTGCAGCGCCTCGAGGTTGTCCTCGACGAACCCCGGCTTGAGGAGCAGGTCCTCCGGCGGATATCCGGTGATGGCCAGCTCCGGGAACACGGCGACGTCGGCGCCGGCCGACTCGGCGGTGTCGAGGGCGGTGAGGATGCGGCCCACGTTGCCGTCGAGGTCGCCGACCACGGCGTCGACCTGGCATGCGGCGATGCGGATGCGGGCCACGGAGGGAGCCTACGACGCGATGGCGGCGCGATCGCCGGTGCGAGACTTCGGCGTGGCCGAGCGCGCCGTGGACCGTGCCGTGGAGCGGTCGGCCGCGCCCGCCGCCGTCGCCATCGCCCTCGACTCGCTGGCCGGCTCCCGCCCCGGTCTCCGCGATCGCCTGGAGGACGACCCGGAGCTGCTGCATGCACTGGTCGCGGTCACCGGCGCCAGCCGCTTCCTCACCCGCCTGCTGTCGAGCGACCCCGGTGCGCTAGGCGTGCTCACCGACCTCGACCGGCCCGTGGCGGTCGTCGGCGCCACCGTCGAGGACCTCTCCGCCGAGAAGCAGCGCGAGCTGCTCCGCATCGCGGCCCGTGACCTGGCCGGGTTGGACGTCCTCGAAGCGGTGGGGATGAACCTGGCCCGGCTGGCCGACGACGTCCTCGTCGCTGCCGTCCGCCTCGCCGGCACCGACGCGTCGGGCCTCGGTGTGGTCGGCATGGGCAAGCTCGGCGGCCGGGAGCTCAACTACGCGAGCGACGTCGACGTGCTGTTCGTGGGCGAGGGCGAGGCTCGCAGGCTCATGGACGTGGCCCGGACGTGCTTCCGGGTCGATGCCGACCTGCGTCCCGAGGGCAGGAGCGGACCGCTCGTCCGCAGCGTGGCGTCGTACGAGGCCTACTGGGACAGGTGGGCGTCGACGTGGGAGTTCCAGGCGCTGCTGAAGGCCAGAGCAGTGGCCGGGCGGCCCGACGTCGGTGCCGCCTTCCTCGCCGCCGCGTCGGCGCGCGTGTGGCGCAGGCCGTTCGGCGCCGACGAGTTGCACGAGGTCCGGGCCATGAAGGCGCGCACCGAGGAGCTGCTGGCCAAGCGCGGTCTGCTCGACCGGGAGGTCAAGCGGGGGCGTGGCGGTATCCGCGACATCGAGTTCGCCGTGCAGTTGCTCCAGCTCGTGCACGGACGCCACGACACCGCCCTGCGGTCCCCCACCACGCTGACGGCGCTGCGTGACCTGGCCGACGCCGACTACGTCGGCACCGAGGACGCCGCCGCGCTGGCCGACGCCTACCGGTTCCTGCGCACCGTGGAACACCGCCTCCAGCTCGTCGAGGGCCAGCAGGTCCACGCCGTTCCCGCTGCCGCCGAAGCCCGCGCCCACCTGGCGCGCGTCATGGGGCAGCGGGACGACGCCGTCGGGACGGCGCTGACCCGCTTCGACACCGAGTTGCGCCGTCACCAGGCGACGGTCCGCTCCATCCACGAGCGGCTGTTCTTCCGGCCGCTGCTGGAGGCCTTCACGGGCGTGTCCCCCATGCCGCCGGAGGCGGTCCAGGCCCGCCTGGCCGCCTTCGGGTTCACCGACGCCCAGCGCACCCGCCAGGCGCTGGCCGAGCTCACCCGTGGCATCACGCGGTCGTCCCGCCTCATGCAGCAGATGCTGGCCCTGCTCCTCGGGTGGCTCTCGGAGTCGCCCGATCCGGACCTGGGCCTGCTCGGTCTGCGCACGCTGGCCACCGGCCAGCACCGGGGCGCCCAGCTGGTGGCCTCGTTCCGCGAGTCACCCGAGGCGGCCCGGCGGCTGTGCCTCCTGCTCGGTACCAGCCCCCTGCTGCGGTCGGGCTTCGAGCACCACCCGGAGCTCATTCCCGCCCTCGGGAGCGACGCGGCGATGGCGGCCGCAGATCGGGCCGACCTCTCCCAGCGGGCCCGGTCGTCGCTGGCGTGGCGCGGCGGCGCCGGCGAACGGCGCCGCGGCCTGCACCGCCTGCGGCGCGCCGAGTTCACGCGCATCGCCGCCCGCGACGTGATCGGCCTGGCCGGGCTGGAGGCAACCTCGTCGAGCCTCACGGTCCTGGCCGAAGCGGTCCTGGAAGCGGCCCTCGACACCGTCGAGCCATCGGTGCCGATGGCCGTCGTCGCCATGGGCCGCTTCGGTGGTGCCGAGCTGTCGTACGGCAGCGACCTCGACGTCCTGATCGTCTACGCCGGATCCACGGCCGAGGACTTCGCGGCTGCCGAGCAAGCCGCCGGCGAGCTGCTGCGCTTCGTCAACGGCACCACGCCGGCCGAGCGCATCTTCGCCGTCGACGCCGGTCTGCGGCCCGAAGGACGCGACGGGCCGCTGGCCCGCAGCCTCGAGGGCTACCGCACCTACCACCGCCGCTGGGCCCAGACGTGGGAACGCCAGGCGCTGCTGCGCGCCCGAGTCGTGGCCGGCGACCCCGACGTCGGGTCGCGATTCATGGAGCTGGTCGGCGACGTGCTGTGGGGCGCGCCCATCACCGACGACCAGGTGCGCGAGATCCGCCGGATGAAGGCCCGCATCGAGCGCGAACGGATCCCGCCGGGCGACGACCCCCAGTTCCACCTCAAGCTCGGGCGCGGCTCGCTCTCGGACGTGGAATGGACGGCGCAGCTGCTGCAGCTGTCGTCCGGCGTCGCCGCCTCGGGGACGATGGAGGCGCTGCGCCGGCTGACGGCGACGGGGGCCATCGCGTCCGGGGACGCGGCGGTGCTGGCCGAGGCCTACCGGTTCTGCGAGCAGGTGCGGAACCGGTGGTTCCTGGTCAAGGGCGCACCCGGCGACGCCCTGCCGGCGCAGGCCGACCAGCTGGCCAGGCTGGCCCGCAGCTGCGGCACGAGCGCCGCCACCCTGCGCGAGGACTATCGGCGCGTCACCCGCCGCGCCCGCGCCGTGGTGGAACGCCTGTTCTACGGCCGGGGCCAGGGAGACGGCGGCGCCGACGGCTGAGCGCGCCGGGCGCCGTCACTCGATGGGCGGCGCCACCAGGTGCATGTCTTCCAGGCAGTGCCGGGGCGGCGGTGGGTCCTCGTCGGGCGCCGCCGTCATCTTCAGCTCCACCCCGCAACTCGAGCAGCGATAGCGCAGGTTGACCCGCCGCATCTCCCCCGACGGCGGCGGCCCGGGCACGGGCCTGGCCAGCACACGGAGGATCATCAGGCCGAGCTTCATGATCACGAGGAACATGGCCACACCGATGAGCAGCCGGATCACCCCCGGAGCGTACCGACGGTCGCCCCGACGATCGACGCGTCGTGGGAGGATGCGCCATGCCCCGCGCACCCGGGTTCGGCTCATCGCTGCTCCTGGCTGCCCTGACCCTCGTCGCCTGCGGCGGCGGCGATGACGACGCCACCGGCACCACCACATCGGTCACGTCGACCAGCACGACCACCGGCGGCACGACCACCACGACCGAAGGGCCGGCCAAGCCGGCGATCCTCCTCCAGCCCGACGGGCTCGGCGTGGCCCACTTCGGCGAGCAGAAGCCGTCGGTGGTGGCCGCGATCGCCCTCGGGCTGGGTCCGCCCGACGGCACGGGGAAAGGGTGCGAGCTGGCCGGGACGGACGTCACGACCGCCTCGTGGAAGGAGCTCACGGTCCAGTTCTCCGACGGGGCCTTCGATTCCTACAGCGTCCGTCCGGGGCCGTCCGGTGACGCCGTCCTCGATCTGGCGACCGAGAAGGGGATCCGCATCGGCTCCACCGTCGCCCAGCTGCACGGTGCGTACGGCGACCACGTGACCATTCCCGGGCTGCCACCCGACTTCGGCGAGCCGAGCAGCTTCAGCATCTCGTTCGACGGGTCCGAGCGTTCGATCCTCGGGCTCCTCACGGGCACGAACGAGTCGGCCAAGGTCAAGACCTTCTTCACGCAGCTCTGCGAGTAGCGGTCGCACGCATGGCCGCTGGAGCAGGCGGGGCGGCGGCGTCCCTACGGCTCGACTCGGCACCGGGGCGGTGGGTCCTGGCCGCCGCCGTGCTCGGGTCGGCGATGGCGACCCTCGACGCCACGGCCGTCAACGTGGCCCTGCCCAGCATCGCCAGGGATCTCGACACGGACTTTGCCGGCCTCCAGTGGGTGGTCACCGGGTACACGCTCACGCTGGCCTCGCTGCTGTTGCTGGGAGGGTCCCTGGGGGACCGGTTCGGCCGGCGGCGCGCCTTCGTGTGCGGTGTCGTGTGGTTCGCCGCCGCGTCGGCTCTGTGCGCGACGGCTCCGAGCGCAGGGGTACTGGTGGCGGCTCGCCTGCTGCAGGGCGTCGGCGGGGCACTGCTGACCCCCGGCAGCCTGGCCGTCATCTCGGCGTCGTTCTGCGCCGACGACCGCGGCCGCGCCGTCGGAGCGTGGTCGGGGCTGGGCGGCATCGCGGCGGCGGCCGGGCCCTTCCTCGGCGGCTGGCTGGTGGAGGCGGCGTCGTGGCGATGGATCTTCCTCCTCAACGTCCCGCTGGGCGCCGCCGTGGTAGCCATCGCCCTCCGCCACGTCCCCGAGTCGCTCGATCCCGCTGCGACCGGACAGCGCATCGACGTCGTCGGAGCGCTGACGGGCTCCGTCGGGTTGGCCGTCGCCACCTACGGGCTCATCGACCGCAGTGCCCCCGTGGCACTGGCCGGCGCTGCCCTCGTGATCGTCTTCGTCGTCGTCGAGGCGCGCACCCCCGCGCCCATGCTCCCGCTCGCCGTGTTCGCCAACCGCCTCTTCAGCGCCACCAACCTGGTCACGTTCGTCATCTACGGCGCCCTCGGCGCCACGCTCTTCCTGGTCGCCATAACCCTGCAGACCGGGCTCGCCTACTCACCCCTCGCCGCCGGCGGATCGTTGCTCCCGGTCACGGTGATCATGCTCACGCTCTCCTCTCGCAGCGGCGCACTCGCCCAGCGCACCGGGCCGCGTCTGCCACTGTCGATCGGGCCGGTGGTCATCGGCGCCGGCCTCGGCCTCCTCGCACGCGTGGAGCCCGGCCGCAGCTATGCCGCCACCGTGCTTCCGGCGCTCGTCGTCTTCGGGCTGGGACTGGCCGTCACCGTGGCTCCGCTCACCGCCACAGTCCTCGCCGCAGCCGAGACGCGGCGGGCCGGGGTGGCCTCTGCGGTCAACAACGCCGTGGCGAGGACGGCGGGACTGCTGGCCGTGGCCGCCGTCCCGCTCCTCACCGGCTTCGATCCCGAGCGGCCCGTGCGGCCGGCCGCCGTCGTGGACGGTCTGCACGGCGTGGCCCGGCTCGCCGCCGTCGCCTGCGTGCTGGCCGGCGGCCTGGCGTTCGCCACCATGCCGTCCCGGCGGATGGCTCCGACGGGCTCGGTCGGCTCCGCCCCTGGGCGACCCACGCACCACTGCCCGCTCGACGCACCGCCGCTGGCCGTTCGCACCGAGGACCGCCCGCCCGGGTACGCCGTCCGCTGAGCGTCCCCGCCCTTCCCGCCGAGCTGCGGGCCCGACCGGCACCGTGCTTTCGCCCGCAGCGCGTGATCTACCGTCGTCGGATGCCCGACAGCCCGACGCCACCGGGACGACCGTCGGGCGGAATGTCACTGGACGGCGGCGCCCGGGTCGTGGTCACCGGCGGCGCCGCCGCCTACGACATACGGGACTTCCTGAGCCGGGCGTCGGTGCCCTTCCGCTACCTGGACGAGGCCGGACCCCTCGGCGTGGCCGAGTGCACCTTCGCCGACGGTGCATGCCTCACCGGGCCGACGGTCACCGACGTGGCCCGCCAGCTCGGTCTGCTGGCGGACCCCTCACCCGCCCCGTACGACCTGGCCGTCGTGGGCGCCGGCCCGGCCGGACTGGCGGCGGCGGTCTATGCAGCGTCGGAGGGATTGCGGACGGCGGTGGTCGACGAGTGGGCACCGGGCGGGCAGGCGGGCAGCAGCTCCCGGATCGAGAACTACCTGGGATTCCCGGACGGCATCGGCGGCGCCGAGCTGGCCGACCGCGCCCGCCGCCAGGCGGAGAAGTTCGGCGCCGAGATCCTGATGCTGCGCCAGGTCGTCAACGGCACCATCGGCGACAGGTCCTTCGAGCTCGCCCTGTCGGGCGGCGGCGCGATCACGTCGACCGCCGTGATCGTCGCCACCGGCGTGGCCTGGCGGCGGCTCGATGCCGATGGCGCCGACCGGCTCCTCCATGCCGGCGTCTACTACGGGGCGGCCGCCAGTGAGGCGCCGGGCGTGCGAGGAAAGGACGTCTTCATCGTCGGTGCCGGGAACTCGGCCGGACAGGCGGCGATGAACTTCGCCGAGTGGGCCGCCTCGGTCACGATCGTGTCCCGGGGCTCAGGACTGTCCTCCACGATGTCGACCTACCTGCAGGAACGCATCGCCGGCACACCCAACGTGCGCGTCGAGGCGTTCGCCGAGGTGACCGCCGTCCACGGTGGCGACTGGCTTCGTCGCATCACGCTCCGCCACGTCGTGACCGGCGTTGCCCACGACGTCCCGGCACACGCCCTGTTCATCTGCATCGGCGGCACGCCGCGAACGGAGTGGGCCGACGCCGACGGCGTGCTCACCGACGCGCAGGGCTACCTGGTCACCGGCCGGGATCTGTTCGATCCCGACCTCACCAGACCGCAGGCCCCGTGGCGCGGTCGTCGGGACCCCTACCCGCTGGAGACGAGCGTGCCCGGGCTCTTCGCCGTGGGCGACGTGCGCCACGGTTCCACCAAGCGGGTGGCGGCCGCCGTCGGGGAGGGCGCCATGGCCGTGCCGCTCGTGCACCGCTTCCTGGCCGAGCGGTGAGGGCGGGGACGCGTCCGTAGTATCGGCGCCATCCCGCCGCACCGGGGCAAGGAGGGCAGCGTGGCCGAGATCGAGCACGTGGTGGTCTTGATGTTCGAGAACCGGTCGTTCGACCACTTGCTCGGGCTGCTCTACGACGATCCCGACTTCCCCGGCGTGCGCGCCGGCGACCCTGCATTTTCCAACCCCGTCGACCCGACCGATGCGGCCAGAGGTCGGGCCACGGTGAGCGACGACGGGAGCCCGGACCTCGCCTTCGACCCATCCCATTCCCACGCGAGCGTCATCGAGCAGCTGGGTCTCCGGCCGTTCGGCGCGCCCACGATGCAGGGCTTCGTGGCGTCGTACGCCCGGAAGATCGCCGGGCACGAGTCGGGCCTCCCCGTGATCCACTTCGACCGCATCTTCGTCGTGGTGGGAGGTGTGGCGGTCGCTGTTGCAGGGGTGCTCGCACTGCCGTGGGCCGGCCCGCTCGTGGCCGGTGGCGCCGGCTTGTTGGTCGCCGGCTACGGGGCCGTCACCTTCGCCTACATGCGCCGCAAGGCGCTGCCCGTCGATGCATGGACCGGCCCATTCGTGGCCCCGGCCGCCGTGGTCGCGGGAGTGGGCGGCCTGTCGGCCCTCCTCGGCCGCTCGGTCGGCTTCGGCGTCCGGGCGCTGGTCAACCTGGCCGTCGTGGGCGGCGGCGGCGCGCTGGCCGTCCTGCGCAAGCGCAAGAAGGTGGCGAAGCCGCCGCCGGTCGCCGAGGACCAGGCGGCGCAGATCATGCGGTGCATGAAGCCGATGGAACAGCTCCCGGCGCTCGCCACCCTCGCCAAGTCGTTCGCCCTGTGCACGCGCTGGCACTGCTCGGTGCCCGGCGCCACCTGGCCGAACCGCAACTTCGCCCACGCCGGCACGTCCGACGGCACCGTCGACATCGAGGTCGGCTTCTACACCAATCCCACGATCTTCAATCGCCTGCACGAGGTGGGGAAGTCGTGGCGCATCTACCGCGATCCCGACTCGCTGGCCCAGGTGATGGCGTTCGAGTGGCTGTCCGACGACGCCCAGATCGGCAACTGGCGCAGCCTCGACGACTTCGTCGACGACGTCCGCCACGATCGACTTCCGGCCTACTCGTTCCTGGAGCCGTGCCACGACGGCCGTCTGTCGAACAGCCAGCACCCGGGCAACAACGACGACAACAGCCGGCCCAGGGGGGAAGGATTGTGGGACTTCCAACGGGGCGAGAACCTGCTCATCGAGATCTACGAGGCACTGCGCTCCCGGCCGGACGTGTTCGACAGGACGGTCCTGCTCATCACCTACGACGAGCACGGCGGGCTCTACGACCACGTGCCGCCGCCTACCGACGCGGTCGCACCCGAGCCCTTCGGGCGACCGGCCCGCTCGTGGATGCCGCGCCTGATCGGATGGTTCGTCGAGCAGCCCGATTCGGGTTTCCGGTTCAACGTGCTCGGGCCGCGGGTGCCCACCGTGGTCGTGTCGCCGCGCGTGGACCAGCGCTGGGACGACACGTGCTACGACCATTCGTCGATCCCACGCACGATCCGCAAGCTCTTCGCGCCCACCACCGCGGCACTGTCCGCCCGCGAGGATGCGGCGGCCACCTTCGACGGCCTCGCCGACCGCACCAGCCCGCGCACCGACCTACCGGACCTCCGGGCCTTCCACCGGCCCGAGGCCGTCGCCCGGGCGATGGCGGCCCCACCCCCGCCGCCGCGCAGAGACGAGTTCACCGCCCAGCTCGCCCAGCTGCGCACGAACCTGGCCGACAAGTTGGCGGCGTCGACGTTGCCGGACGTCGAACCCTCCGGTCAGCTGCGCGCCGGCCGCCCGCCCGCAGTCGTCCCCCGGGGCGCACCTCCGGTCGACGCTCCCCCGGCCGGCGAGATCGAGGGGGACGACGTGGCCCGCCAGTTCACCGCCCGCGCCCGAGCCGCCGCCCAGCGGTAGAGGAATCGGTGCGCACCCCGGCCCTCATCCCCCGGACGTGGGCGTGGTGGGCCGGATCGGAGCCTCGCTCGGCTCGGCAGGGGGGGTGAAGTCGCCGTCGTCCACCTCGGTGGAGACCGTGGTCACCACCAGCTCGGCCCCCGACACGGTGACCTTGACCGGGACGTCGTCGGCGCGCAGGCACAGCATGTTGCCGGCCACCGCGTCCACCGTGTAGCAGTCCGCCTCGGTGTCGCCCACCCGGACCTTGGAGGTCGTCACCTTCTTGCCCGCCAGCTGCGCCACGAGTGCATCGAGCAGGGCCGTCGGCTTCGCGGTGGCGCCGGACGCGGCCCGCTGACAGGCCCACTCCGTACCGTCGCTCTTCTGGCACAGGAGGTTCCCGCTCGGGAGCACATACGACGCCGACTCCTGATGGACATCCGCCGCCTCCACGGCGATGGTCTGGCGGACCCTGTCGCCCTTCCACCAGAGCTCGACGGCCATCGTGCCCGCCTGCTGGGCGCCGGGAAGGGTGCCGCGGTAGGCGAGGTGCAGAGTGCGCCGCCGAGCCGACGCCAGCCGGTCCACCAGCTCCCTGCCCGTGTCGGTGAGGGCGGCCGGCGCCGTCGTGCTGCCCTTGGCCGCCACGTCGCCGTCGTCGCCGCCCCTCCCGGCAATGGCGGCGACGACGGCTGCGACAGCGGTGACGGCGAACACGGCGACGAGGGCGGCTGCGACGGCGCGCTTGGTCACGCGCCTGACGCTACCGGGGGACCAGGCGGCTCAGGCCGGGAACACGTCGATCTCCGTCGCCTTCACGGCGACCCACACGGGGCCGTCCCGCACGAGGTCCAGATCGGCGGTAGCGGCGGGCGTCACCTCGGCGACGATGGCGAGGGGGCCGCCGATCGTCACCCGGACGCGCTCGCCCCGGTCCTCCATCCCGTCCACCCGCCCGGCCCAGACGTTGCGGGCCGAACCGGTCGGGCGCTCCCCGTGCAGGGTGACGGCGCGTGGATCGACGGCGACGAGCACGTCGCCGGTGGCCGGATCGGCCAGGGTCAGCTCGAAGCCCCCGACGACGGCCACCCCACCGGTAGCCCGTCCGGCGAACAGGTTGACCCCCACCAGGTCAGCCACGTAGGCGGACCGGGGGCGGGCCGTCAGTTGGGCCAGCGTTCCCTCCTGGGCGATCCGTCCCGCCTCGAGGACGACGAGACGGTCGGCCAGCGCGGCCGCTTCCACCGGGTCGTGGGTCACGACGATCCCGACTCCCGCGAAGCCGGAGAGCTGGGCGCGGAGCTCGCGCCTGGTGGCCGCCCTGGTCGAGGCGTCGAGTGCGGCCAGTGGCTCGTCGAGCAGCAGGAGGTGAGGCTCGCCGACGAGCGCGCGCGCCAGGGCCACCCGCTGTGCCTCCCCTCCCGACAGAGCGGCCGGCCTGGCCCCCGCTCGCGCCGCCAGCCCGACGCGCTCCAGCCACGAGGCGGCGCGGCGCCGGGCCTCGTCCCGACGCACGCCGCGGGAGCGGAGCCCGAAGGCGACGTTGTCCAGGGCCGACAGGTGCGGGAACAGGAGGTGGTCCTGGAACACCATCCCGAGCCGCCGCCGCTCGCACGGCACCCACCGGTCTGCGGCAACGTCCTCCAGCACCCGGCCGGCGAGGACGACGGAACCGGCGTCGAGCTCGTGGAGACCGGCCAGCGCCCGCAGCAGCGTCGTCTTGCCTGCGCCATTGGGCCCGAGGACGGCGATCGTCTCCCCCGCCCCCACCTCGAGCTGTGCCCGCAGGTGGAGTGCGTCCCTGCGGACGTCGACATCGGCGCGCAGCCCGGCGACCACGCCGCCGCCCGGACCGTCGCTCACAGCACACCGAGCCACCGGTCGCGCAGGGAGGCCAGCACCGTCACCGACACCGCCAGCAGCACGAGGCTCAGGGCGATGGCCGGGCCCAGGCGGCCCGACTCCAGCAGCACGTAGACCTGGAGGGGGATGGTGGTCGTGCGCCCGGGCGCGTTGCCGGCGAAGGCGATGGTGGCGCCGAACTCGCCCAGGGCGCGCGCCCAGGCCAGGAGGCCGCCGGCGGCCAGGGCCGGCCAGGCGAGCGGGAGGGTGACACGGCGGAACACCGTCCAGCGCCCGGCGCCGAGCGTGCGGGCCGCCTCCTCGTAGCGGCGGTCCCCGCTCCGGAAGGCGGCCTCCGCCGTCAGGACCAGGAACGGCATGGCCACGAACGCCTCGGCCATGGCCGCACCGGCGGTGGTGAACGGGAGGGTGACCGAGAACCACGCGTCCAGGTAGTGGCCCACCACGCCCCGCCGCCCCAGCGCCAGGAGGAGGGCCATGCCGCCGACGACGGGCGGCAGCACGAGCGGCACCAGGACGAGGGCGCGCACGACCCGCCGTCCCGGGAACGGCCGGCGGGCCAGCACCCAGGCGAGGGGAAGCCCGACCGCCGTGGCGAGCACCGTGGCCCACAGGGAGCACACCAGCGACAGGCGCAGCGCGGCCGTCGCGCCGGGATCGGTGAGATCGGACCACAAACCTGACCACGGCGCCCGCCACAGCAGCGAGAGGAGCGGAACGGCGAGGAACGCCACGGCCGCAGCGGCAGGAACGACGACCGCCGCCGAAGCTGGCGCCGGGCGGCTCACTGGGCCGTGAAGCCGGCCGTGGTCAACGCGGCCCGTCCCGCCGGTGAGCGCACGAACGCGACCCACGAGCGGGCCGCCGCTGCGTTGGCGGCGTCCGAGGTGACCGCCATGACGTACGTCGTCTCCACGTCCTGACCGTCTCGTGCGGCGATGTCGATGCCCTGGGCCCGCCGGCCGGCGGCGTGGACGTCGCTGCGGTACACGATGCCGGCGTCGGCCTCGCCGAGGACCACCTTGGCCACGACCGCCTTCACGTTCGGCTCGAACGACGACGGCTCGGGCGACAGCCCGGCCGATCGGAATGCCGTCGCCGCCAGGCGCCCGCACGGCACCTCGCGCGCGCAGACCACCAGGACCAGACCGGGCCGGACCACGTCGCCCAGCGTGCGCACGCCCAGCGGGTTGCCGGGCGCCACCAGGATGGCGAGCCTGTTCCGGGCGATGCTCACCGGATCGGCCGCCTCGCCTGCGCCCACCACCGACCGCATGATGGCCTGGTCGGCGCTGGCGAAGACATCGGCATCCGCTCCCTCGTCGATCTGGCGGGCCAGGGCCGGCGACCCGTCGAAGCTGAACCGGACCGTGACGCCGGGGTGGGTGGCCTCGAAGGCCCGGCCCAGGGCCTCGAACGGCTCCGTCAGCGACGAAGCGGCGAGCACGACCAGCCGACCGGACAGCCGGTGCGAGGACCCAGCCGGATCGGTCGCCACCGGCGCGGTGCCCCCCGGGGACGAACACGCGCCGGCCAGGACCGCGGCTCCGCAGGCGGCCAGCACCACGGCCCGGATCGGGTGCCCGCACCTGAGCCGGCGCCTGCTCACGGCGCAGTGACCTCGATGACCACGTTGGTCGACTTCACCGCCGCCACCGCCAGGACGCCGGGGGCGAGCCCCAGCTCGTCGGCCGCCTCCCGCGTCATGAGGGACACGATGCGGAACGGCCCGGCCCGCATCTCGACCTGAGCCGCCACCTTGTCCTTCACGACCTTCGTGACGATGCCGGGCAGGCGGTTGCGCGCCGACCGGCCGACCACGGCCGCCGGCTCGGACGTGTCGGCCTGGGCGACCAGGAACCGGGCCAGTGACGCCCCGTCGACCAGGCGCTGTCCGCCCTCGGTCCGGCTGGTGACGAGCCGCCCGCCGTCCGCCCACCGCCGCACGGTGTCGACGCTCACGCCCAGGAGGTCGGCGGCCTGGCCCAGCCGGTACGAGGGCGCCCCCATGCACGCACTCTAGGCGCAGATGCGGCTCTTCCTTCGTTCTGACATCGCGTCTGCGGTCGTTGTGGGCGCCCGGGGCTCGTTCTGGGCCCCCGGCCCATGCATCGCAGGCCGCCGGGTGTATACCCTAGAGGGGTATGGTATCCTCCGAGTGAGCGACAGAAGGAGCGATCATGGCCAGCCAGACGTTCGTCGTCACCGGGATGACCTGCGACCACTGCAAGTGGGCCGTCACCACCGAGTTGCGCCGGCTCGACGGCGTGACGGACGTCGACGTCGACCTCGGTACCGGAACCGTCACCGTCGCCGCCTCCCGCCCCCTCGACCGCGCCGAGCTGGCGGCGGCGATCGACGAAGCGGGCTACGAGCTGGCCTCATGACACCGGCGGGGCGGCTGGCGGCGTTCGGCGCCGGCCTGGCCGTCGCCGTCGGCCTGGGCGCCGCCCTCGGCGCCGCCGTCGGGCCCGACCCCGCCGTCCGGACGGCCGAGGAGCCGGCGCCCGTTGGCGAGGGCGTCGTGTCGGCCACCGACGGCTACCGGCTCGTGCCGGCCGTCTCCACGCTCGATCCAGGTGGTGGGCCGTTCCGATTCGTCATCACGGGGCCCGGCGGCGCCCCGCAGCGCGCCTTCACCCCCGTGCACGAGCGCAGGCTCCACCTCATCCTCGTGGACCGGGAGCTGACCACCTTCCGCCACCTGCATCCCCGCCTCGGCGCCGACGGCACGTGGTCGGTCCACCTGCCCCCGCTCGCCGCCGGCTCGTACCGGGCCGTCGCCGACTTCCAGGTGGCCGGCGGTCCCCGCCTCGCGCTCGGGACCGACGTCGGCGTGCCCGGCGCGTACGCCCCGGGTCGTCTTACCGAACCGTCGTCGCGGGCGTCGGTCGACGGCTACGACGTCACCCTGGCCACCCGGCACCGGGCCGGCGGGGAGGTCACCGCCGCCCTCACCGTCAGTCGGGACGGGCGTGCCGTCACCGATCTGGAGCCCTACCTCGGGGCCGGTGGCCACCTGGTCGCCCTACGCGCCGGCGATCTCGCCTACGCCCACGTCCACCCGCTGCCCGGGAGCCGCGACAGGACCGGCCGAGGCACGGTGCGCTTCGACGCCACCCTGGCGTCGGCCGGCCGCTACGCCCTGTTCTTCGCCTTCAAGCACGCCGGTACGGTGCACACGGCGACGTTCACCGTCGACCAGGGCACGGTTGCCGGCGACGCCGTGATGGAGCACTGAGCCACATGACCGATACCGCCAAGCCGGACGTCGACCCCGTCACCGTCGAGCTGGACATCGAAGGGATGACCTGCGCGTCGTGCGCGGCCCGCATCGCCAAGCGGCTGAACAAGCTCGACGGCGTCGACGCCACGGTGAACTACGCCACCGAGCACGCCACCGTCGTGGCCGCCGGCGCCGTCACGCCCGAGCAGCTCATCGCCGAGGTGGAGGCCATCGGCTACACCGCCACCCTTCCCGCCCCTCCCGCCGCCGCCCGGGCACCGGGCGACGGTGCCGGCGACGGGGAGGGACCGACGGGGGGCACGCCGCCCGAGCTGGTGAGCCTGCGCAACCGCCTCGTGGGGTCGGCGATCCTCGGCCTCCCCGTGCTGCTGCTGTCGATGGTGCCCCGGCTCCAGTTCACCGATTGGCAGTGGCTGGCGTTCGCCCTGGCCGCCCCGGTCGTGGTGTGGGGCGCATGGCCGTTCCACCGGGCGGCGTGGATGAACCTGCGGCATGGGGCGGCCACCATGGACACCCTCATCTCGGTGGGCACGATCGCCGCCTTCGCCTGGAGCCTCTACGCCCTGTTCTGGGGCGGTGCCGGCGAGCCCGGCATGAAGATGAACTTCTCGTTCGCCGTCGAACGCGGTGCCGGCAGCCACGAGGTGTACCTCGAGGTGGCCTCGGCCGTCACCGTGTTCATCCTCGCCGGCCGCTACTTCGAGGCGCGCGCCAAGCGCACGTCGGGCGCCGCCCTCCGGGCCCTGCTCGACCTGGGTGCCAAGGACGTCGCCGTGCTGCGCGGCGGTACCGAGGTGCGGATCCCGGTCACCGATCTCGAGGTGGGTGACCGGTTCGTCGTGCGGCCCGGCGAGAAGGTCGCCACCGACGGGCTGGTGGAGGAGGGGTCCTCGGCCATCGACGCGT
This sequence comes from Acidimicrobiales bacterium, assembly GCA_036262515.1. Lineage (GTDB taxonomy): Bacteria > Actinomycetota > Acidimicrobiia > Acidimicrobiales > JAHFUS01. The sequence continues at coordinate 44,294 of DATAIT010000117.1, forward strand.
CGCTGCTCACGGGCGAGTCCGTGCCGGTCGAGGTGGCGCCGGGGCACATGGTCGTCGGCGCCACGGTGAACGCCGGCGGGCGCCTCGTCGTCACCGCGACCCGCGTGGGCGCCGACACCGCGCTGGCCCAGATCGCCCGCCTCGTCACGGCCGCCCAGAACGGCAAGGCCACCGTCCAGCGACTGGCCGACCGGGTCTCGGCCGTCTTCGTGCCCGTCGTGATCGCCCTCGCCTTCACCACCCTCGGGTTCTGGCTCGGCACCGGTGAGACGGCGGCCACCGCCTTCACCGCCGCCGTCGCCGTGCTCATCATCGCGTGCCCCTGCGCCCTCGGCCTGGCCACGCCCACGGCCCTGCTGGTGGGCACCGGGAGAGGCGCCCAGCTCGGCATCCTCATCAAGGGCCCGGAGGTCCTCGAGTCAACCCGCCGCGTCGACACCGTCGTCCTCGACAAGACCGGCACCGTCACCACCGGGCGCATGGCCCTCGTCGAGGTGGTGCCCTCCGAGGGGGTCCCCGCCGACGAAGTCCTCCGCCTGGTGGGCGCCCTGGAGGACGCCTCGGAGCACCCCATCGCCCGCGCCGTCGCCGAAGGAGCCCGCGAACGCGTCGGCGCGCTGCCCTCGGTCGAGAGGTTCGCCAACCACGCGGGCCTGGGGGTGGAAGGCGTGGTCGACGGCCATGCCGTCGTGGCCGGCCGGGAGGCGCTGCTCGTCGATCGGGCCATGGCCCTGTCCGACGACCTCCGGGCCGCCAAGCAGGCGGCCGAGGACCTGGGGAGGACGGCCGTGGTGGCCGGTTGGGACGGAGCCGCCCGGGCTGTCGTCGTCGTCGCCGACACCGTGAAGCCGACCAGCGCGGACGCCGTCGCCCGGCTGCGCGGGCTCGGTCTGACCCCCGTGCTGCTCACCGGCGACAACCAGCGGGCGGCCCGCTCCGTTGCCGGCCAGGTGGGCATCGAGACGGTGGTGGCCGAGGTCCTTCCCGCCGACAAGGTCGAGGTCGTCCGTCGCCTGCAGGGCGAAGGCAAGGTCGTGGCCATGGTCGGCGACGGGGTCAACGACGCCGCCGCCCTCGCGCAGGCCGATCTGGGCATCGCCATGGGGACCGGCACCGACGTGGCCATCGAGGCCAGCGATCTCACCCTGGTGCGCGGTGACCTCACCGTGGCCGCCGACGCCATCCGCCTGTCACGTCGCACGCTCGGCACCATCAAGGCGAACCTGTTCTGGGCGTTCGCCTACAACGTCGCCGCCCTGCCCCTGGCCGCCGCCGGCCTGCTGAACCCGCTCATCGCAGGCGCGTCCATGGGGCTGTCGAGCGTGTTCGTGGTCTCCAACAGCCTCCGGCTCCGCCGCTTCCGGGCCTCCTGATGGGGGTCCGCCGCCCCGTCAGGTGACGGTGACGGTGCCCTGCATCTGGTCCGGGTGGTACTCGCAGTGGAACTTGTACGTCCCGGCCTCGAGCGCCTTCGTGGCGGGGGCCTGCGCCGTCTTCCCCGCCTCCACGTCCTGGTCGACGTCGATGCCCTCGACGGTGAGGTTGTGCTCGACGGAATCGCCGTTGGTGATCACGAACTGGGCGGCCTCGCCCGCCGTGAGCTGGATGGCCGTCGGGTCGAAGGCGAAGCCGGCTGCCTTCAGGTCGACCTTCTTGGTCACCAGATCGCTGTTGCCCGGAGGCTCGGCGACCGTGCCCCCCGTGTCGTCCGACCCGCACCCGGCGAGCACGAGCCCACAGAGCAGCACGGCAGCGAGAGCACTGACTCGACGAGACATCTGGCGGACCTCCGGAAGAGCTGGCGCCTCAGCATGCCCGATGCAGGGTCACCCTGCGAGCCTCGCGCGTCTTCGGCTCCCGCCGGTCGCGGGCTACTGCTTCTCGGCGATCAGCAGGGTGTAGCCGGCGATGCCGTCGCGCACGGCCTGGGCGGCGAGGGCGACGCGCTGGCGTGCGGTGTCGAAGTCGATGCTCTCGAGGGCGGCCACCTTGGCCATGCGGAATGCGACGAGGCGGGCGTCGATCTGCTCGATCATGCGGGCGAGCGCGTCGTCGTGCGCCTCCCGCAGGGTGACTTTCAGGCCGGCGTCCGCCAGGAGGTCCACGTACTGGTCCACCGGTCGGGCGTCGGCCAGGCACGCAACCCAGCCCGCCAGCGTCTTCAGCTCGTCGTGGAGGCGGTCGGGATCGAGGGCGACGTCGGTGATCCCGATGCGCCCGCCGGGCTTGAGCACCCGGGCCATCTCGGCCGCCGCCGTGGCCTTGTCGGGGAACGTGCAGAACGCGCACTCGCAGACGACGGCGTCGACCGACTCGTCGTCGAGCGGAAGGCGCTCGGCGTCGCCCACGGTGAACCGGACGATGTCGCTCAGGCCGTTTGCCTCGGCCTTCGCCGTGGCCGCCGCCACCGCCTGGTCGCCGAGGTCGACGCCCTCCACCGCCACGCCGAACTCGCCCGCCAGCAGGAACGCGGTGGCGCCGGGGCCACTGGCCACGTCGAGCACCGTCTGCCCCCGCCGCAGGTCGAGCGCCCGCCCCAGCCGGCGGGTGAGGTCGAGCCCCCCTGGGTGGTAGCTGTCGCCCAGGATCAGGGCGACGGCGTCCTGCTGGTAGGCGGTGGCGCAGCAGAGCTTGACGTCGTCGGGGTCGGTGCTCACGCCGATCCCGACGCTTTCGAGGCAATAGCTCGCCGTTTTGGCGAGCTATTGCCTCGGGACCGGCTGAGGACGCTCACCGGAGGGTCTTGCCGATGTTGGTGGCGTCGGCCGGGACGTGGGTGGACGGGGCGTCGGACCCGTTGCCGAACATCTTCGAGCCGTACTTGGTGGTGAGCAAGATGGGCTGGAGCTCTGTGGCGTTGGGGACGATGGTGGGCACGAAGGCGCCCTGGAGCCGCTCGCGGATCTCCTCCCGGTAGCCCACCGAGTTGTAGGCGCAGAACGGGATGAGGCGGCCGTCGGGGGTGATCTCCTCCACGCAGCACTTCATGAGGGCCTTCACGTTGAGCGTGTAGGGGTCCTGGAAGTCCTGGATCACCACCATGAAGGACTTGTCGGCGATGTCCTTGAGCGCCTCGGGCAGGTCGATGCCGCAGGTGGCGCACTCCAGCTGGTTGGTGGTGTTCCCGTCGCTGCCGGGGACGGCCGACGCCGACCACAGCTTCTCCAGGGCGCCCCGCACGCTCATGTCGGGCATGACCCGGTTGCTCACGTAGTCGAGGTAGTCGTCGACGTCGACCAGGCGCGGGATGGGCACGACCGTCTCGCCCTCCACCAGCAGGTACGTGATGGACCGGCACGTGGGGAAGCAGCACGGGACCGGCACGAAGTCGGACAACCGGAACCAGTCGCCGCACTGGTCGACCAGGCCGTGGATGATGTCGGCGTTGGTGAGCCGCTGCATGGGGTCGAACTCCACGTGGCGGCCCGAATGGGTGACCGGCTGGTACGCCACCGACCGCACGGCCGGGTGCTTGACGCCGAAGCGGATGATGTCGCCCAGCTCGTGCTCGTTGAGCCCCTTCTCGATGGCGGCCACCAGCGAGACGCCGAGCCCGAACTCGGCGCAGTTGTCGAGCGCCTTCTGCTTGGCCTCGCGCAGGTCGCGGCCGCGGATCTTGATGTGCGTCTCGGGGTCGAACCCGTCGAACTGCATGTAGATCGTGGGCTTCAGTTCGGCCAGCTCGCGCACGAACTTGCGGTCGTGGGCCAGCCGGATGCCGTTGGTGTTGAGCGTCACCATGTGGACGCCCTTGTCCTGCGCCATCTTGATGAAGTCGAGGATCAAGGGGTGGATGGTGGGCTCGCCGCCCGAGAACATCACGACCTCGGGCTCGCCCTCGGAGCGCACGAAGGCGTCGAGGCCGGCCTCCACCTGGTCCATGGTGAGGGAGAAGCCGTCGGGCTGGTGGCCCGAGTCGGCGAAGCAGATGGGGCAGTCGAGGTTGCAGCCGCTGTTGACCTCGATGATGCCGAGGCAGGCGTGCTGCTTGTGCTCCGGGCACAGGCCGCAGTCGAGCGGGCAGCCGTCCTTGACCTCTGTCTGCGTCTCCAGCGGGTACGTCCCGGGCTTGTTGTACTTCATCGAGGCGAAGTACATGTCGGCGTCGCTGTAGAGCAGGGCCTCGAACTTGCCGTGCTCGGTGCAGCGTTTGCGCAGGAAGACCTTGTTGTCCTTGACGTTCACCTCGGCGTCGATGACGGTCTTGCACACGGGGCAGATGCTCTTCGTGTACTCGAGGAACACCTCGTCTCGGTCGACCTTCTGCCGGGGTGGGGTCATGGTCATGTGCGAGGTCTCCTCCGCCTACGGGGAACGATCGGCAGAAACTATCAGTGCCCCCGGCGCTGGCTGACGGCGGCCGGCGCGACCGGAGTGTCCCGATTCGACACGTCGCCGCCACGTGTCGTCAGAGCGTGCGCCAGGACGACGAGCCCGCGCCGAACACCTCGGCCAGCTCCTCAGGGACGGCGGTGTCCAGCTGGGCGTAGGTGCACGACAGCGGCTCCCGGTCCGGACGCCACCGGCGGAATGTCGTGGCGTGGCGGAAGCGCTGCCCCTCCAGGTGGTCGTAGGCAACCTCGCACACGAGCTCCAGGCGCAGGGGCTCGAACGAGAGGTCTCGGCCGGCGTTCCACCGGCTGTGCGCCTGCGGCGCCCGGCCGTCGAACCCATGCCCGTCGGCCCCGCCCTCCTCCTTCTCGGCCCGGTATGGCGCCAGCTCCTCCACCAGCTCCTTGCGGCGCTGCATGGTGAACGAGGCGGACACGCCCACGTGGTGCAGCAGCTCGTCGTCGTCGTAGAGACCGAGGACCAGGGAACCGACGATGGGTCCGCTCTTGTGCCAGCGGAAACCCACCACCACGCAATCGGCGGTGCGCTCGTGCTTGACCTTCACCATGGCCCGGTCGCCCTCCTTGTAGGGAAGGCCGGCCGGCTTGGCAATCACGCCGTCGAGGCCGGCGCCCTCGAAGCGGTGGAACCAGTCGGTGGCGGTGTCACGGTCGTCGGTGCACGGGGTCACGTGGACGGGCGGCCGAACCTCGCCCAGCGCCTTGCAGAGCAGCCCCCGCCGGTCGGCGAACGGCACCTGGCGCACGTCCTGGTCGTCGAAGGCCAGGATGTCGAAGGCCACGAACGACGCCGGCGTCTCCACCGCCAGCCGCCGCACCCGCGAGTCGGCCGGGTGGATCCGCTGGAGCAGCGCCTCGAAGTCGAGCCCGTGCGGGCCGGCGATGACGATCTCGCCGTCGAGCACGCACTTCTGCGGCAACTGCGCCTTCACCGCCTCGACGACCTCGGGGAAGTAGCGGGTCAGCGGCTTCTCGTTGCGGCTCCCCAGCTCGACCTCGTCGCCGTCACGGAAGACGATGCACCGGAACCCGTCCCACTTCGGCTCGAACAGCATGTCGCCGGCCGCCGGCAACGCCTTCGCCGCCTTGGCCAGCATGGGCGCCACGGGGGGCATGACCGGCAGGTCCATCGGTCGCAAACCTACGCTCCCGAGGAAATAGCTCGCCAAAACGGCGAGCTATTTACTCGGGAGTGGAGGTGCGGCCTTCGGCCAGCGCACGGGCCACGCCGGCGACGCGGGGGTCGTGCTCGATGTCGTCGAGGGGGACGGGGAGGGCCAGGCACCAGTTGGGCCGCTCGCTGGTGGTGCCGGGCAGGTTGGGGCGCTCGGGGACGCCGAGGGCGTCGTCGAGGGTGGCCGCCAGCACCGCGCTCGGTGCCTCGGCCAGCAGCTGGTACGTGCGCTGCACCACGTCGTCGACGGGGGCGTCGCCGTCCACGCCGGTCCACTCCTCGAGGCGCCGCCGGATGGCCAGGGTGGACTCGACGTTGGGGTTGCGGCCGAGGCGCTCCTGCTCCTCGAGATCGGCGCCCGTCCACAAACCGGCCACCGTGGGGAGGTCGTGGGTCGTGACGGCGGCCATGGCCCGCTCGGGGAACCGCCGGGGAGGAGCGCCCTCGAACCACGCCAGCCGGTAGGACAGCACGTTGCGGCGGCCGAGCTCCTCGCGGACGAACGGCTCCACGGTGCCGAGGTCCTCGCCCACCACCCAGGCGCCTGCCCGGACGCTCTCCAGGGCGAGGATGCCCAGCAGGTCGCGCCACGGGTAGGACACGTAGGCGCCCTCGGACGGCGATCGGCCGGGTGGGATCCAGAACAGGCGGAACAGCCCCATGACGTGGTCGATCCGGACGCCGCCGCCGTGGCGCAGCATCGACCGCAGGGTCGAGATGAAGGGCTCGTACCCGGCCCGGCGGAGGCGCCACGGGTCGAAGGGAGGCAGCCCCCAGTCCTGCCCCTCGAACGCGAACTCGTCCGGGGGGGCACCGACCCGGACGTCGAGGGCCACGCAGTCCTGCCACAGCCAGGCGTCGGCGCCGCCCGGGTCGACGCCGATGGCCAGGTCCTGGACGACGGCGATCTCCTGGCCGGCCTGGCGCAGCTGGCTGTCGACCAGCCATTGCAGCCACTGGTGGTACCGGACCCGCTCGCGATGCTCACCCGCGAAGTCGACCACGGCTGCGCCGTCGGGATCGTGGAGCTCGGCCGGCCAGTCCGTCCACGGGACGCCGTGGCGCTCGGCGATGGCGCAGAACGTGGCGTAGGCGGCCAGCGACGGGCCCTCGTGGTCGCAGAAGCGGTCGAACACGGGGTCGCCCCCGGAGTCGCGGAAGCGCGTCCACAGCCGCTCCAGGGCCGTCGACTTGAGGGACCAGACGCGGTCGCGGTCGATGAGGCGGTCGTCGTTCAGCGCCCGCCCGGCGGCGGCCAGCTCCCGGAGGTCGGCGCCGTCGGGCCCGCCGGCCAGACCGTCGAAGCCGGGGACGTCCTCGACCCGCAGGTACAGGGGGTTGCGCCAGCTCCGGCTCGACGGGGAGTACGGGCTCGCCTGCTGCGCGCCGGCGGGCTGGGCGGCATGGAGCGGGTTGATCATCGCCATGCCGGCGCCGTGGCCCGTGGACCACCTGCCGATGCGCCCGAGGTCGGCGAGGTCGCCCATGCCCCAGCTGGCACGTGACCGCGTGGCGTACAGCTGCAGCGCCCACCCCCACGTGCGGAGTCCGGGCGGCAGGTCGCAGGCGGGTGGCGCCACGACGAGGCGGGCCACCAGTCCGTCGCTCTGCCGTTCGAGCCGGTGGTACCCGAGCGGGACGTCGGGCAGGAGCCTGCCGTCCACCTTGGCGTCGCCGCCGTCCTCGGTGCGCAGCAGCCATTGACCGCCGACTTCGGCCTCCTCGCCCTCGGCCACCACGAGCACCCTGCACCCGTCTCCGGGCGGGGCCGAGGCCGGAGGCGGGGGCCGGTCACCGGCGCCCATGGCGTCGAGCAGCGCCTGCGTCGTCTCCGCCGGCGTGTCGTGCCAGGTGCCGCGATCGTCGTTGTAGCCCTCCTGCACGCCCCAGGCGCGGCCGTCGCTCATCCCAGCAGTCTGGCTTCACCTACGCTCGACCCGTGCCCGACGCGGTCGTGATCGGTGCCGGGCCCAACGGCCTGGTCGCCGCCAACGTGCTGGCCGACCGCGGCTGGGACGTGGTGGTGCTCGAGGCGCAGCCCACGCCGGGCGGCGCCGTGAAGTCGGCGGAGCTGGTCGAACCGGGCTTCGTCAACGACGTGTTCAGCGCCTTCTACCCGCTCGGGGTGGCGTCGCCCGTGCTGCGCGATCTCGACCTCACCGCCTTCGGACTGCGTTGGATGCGGGCTCCGCTGGCCCTGGCCCATCCCTCCTCGGACGGCACCTGCCCGGTGGTGTCGATGGATCTCGACGAGACGGCGGCGTCACTCGACCGGGACACGCCCGGTGACGGCGACGGCTGGCGCCGCCTCTACGGGCGCTGGGAGCACATCGGCGAGCGGCTGCTCGACTGCGTGCTGTCACCGTTCCCCCCCGTGCGCGGCAGCCTCCGGCTGCTCGGCACCCAGCGGCCGTCGGAGCTGCTCGAGCTGGCCCGGTTCCTCACGCTGTCCGTCCGCCGCCTCGGCGACGAGACGTTCGCGGGCGAGGAGGGACGTCGGCTGCTGGCCGGCTGCGCCCTGCACACCGACCTGTTCCCCGAGTCGGCGATCGGCGGCATGGTCGGGTGGCTCCTGGCCGCCCTCGGGCAGCAGGTCGGCTGGCCGGTCCCGGAAGGCGGTGCGCAACGCTTCACCGACGCACTCGTCGCCCGGCTGGAGAAGGCCGGGGGCAGCATCGAGTGCTCGTCGCCGGTCGCGTCGGTGGTCGTGCGCTCCGGGCGCGCCGTCGCCGTCAGCACAGCGGCGGGGGACGAGGTCGACGCGGCGAGGGCGGTCGTCGCCGACGTCGCCGCTCCCGCCCTCTTCCTCGACCTCGTCGGTCGCGATCACCTGCCGGGCACCTTCCTCGACGCGTTGCGCCACTTCGACTGGGACCACGCGACGGTCAAGGTCGACTGGGCCCTCGACGGGCCCATCCCGTGGGAGGCCGAGGACGCCAGGCGGGCGGGCACGGTCCATGTCACCGAGGGCGTCGACGCCCTCACCGTGCAGGCGGCCCAGCTCGCCCTCGGGCTGGTGCCCGATCCCCAGTTCCTCATCGTCGGCCAGCAGGGCCTCGCCGATCCGTCCCGCGCCCCGGCCGGCAAGGCGGCGGCCTGGGCGTACACGCACGTGCCGCAGCAGGTTCGGGGCGACGCCGGCGACAGCGGCATCACCGGTCGGTGGGACGACGCCGAGGCCGGCGCCATGGCCGACCGGATGGAGAGCGAGATCGAGGTGCTCGCGCCCGGCTTCCGCTCCCTCGTACGGGGCCGTCACGTGCACACGCCCCACTCCCTCGAGGCGGCGGACGCCAACCTGGTGGGCGGAGCGACGAACGCCGGCACCGGCCAGCTGCACCAGCAACTGGTGTTCCGCCCCGTCCCGGGGCTCGGGCGGGCCGAGACGCCCGTCGCCGGCTTGTTCCTCGGATCGGCGTCAGCCCACCCCGGAGGCGGCGTCCACGGCGCCTGCGGCGCCAACGCAGCCAGGGCCGCCATCCTGGCCGACCGGCTCCGGCTGCGGAGGACCCGCCGAGATTGAGCGCGCCGGTCCTGGTCGGCACCAGCTCGTGGTCGGAGCGGACGTTGGTGCACGACAGCGGCTGGTACCCGAAGCGCACCATGAAGGCGGCCGAACGCATCGCGTACTACGCGGCCAGGTTCCCGCTCGTCGAGATCGACGCCACCTCCCGGTTCCCTCCCACGCCGGACCTCGCCCGCCAGTGGGTCGACCGGACGCCGGCTGGCTTCACCATCGACGTCCAGGCCTGGACGCTGCTGTGCGGCGGTGCCGCGCTCCCCGACTCGCTCTGGGAGGACCTCCGCCACGAGGTGCGCCCCGAGCTGCGCGACCGCCCCCGCCTGTACATCAACCACCTGTCGGCGGCCGGGCGCCAGGAGGCATGGGCCCGCTTCCGCCACGCCCTTGCGCCCCTCGTCGCCGCCGGCCGGCTGGGCGCGGTGATCCTGCGCTACCCGTCCTGGATGCGTCCCGGCGCCACCGGCCGGGCACTGCTGGCCGAAGCGCGGGGCGAGCTGACCGAACTCCCGCTCGCCGCCGAGCTGACGCACCGGCGGTGGCTCGAAGGGCGCGAATGCGAGGCGACGCTCGAGCATCTGGAGGAGCAGCACATGGGCTTCGTCTGCGTCGACCCGAGAGAGGGCCCGCCAGTGCTCGCGTCCACGAGCGACCTCGCCTTCGTGCGGTTCCCCGGCCGCAACCCGGGAAACTGGGTCGAGCCGGACCTGGACATCGGCGAGCGCTACGCGTACCGGTACAGCCGCGACGAGCTGCGGGCATGGGTGAAGCCGATCTGCGAGCTGGCGTCGGCCGCCAGTGCCGTGCACGTGCTGTTCTCGAACTGCTGGCGCGACGACGCAGTGGCGAACGCGGCCGATTTACTCGGCCTCCTCGCCGCCGTCTGACGGCGTGCTGGCGCTGACCAGCGATCCGTGGTGGCAGACCAGCCGCCACCGGCCGCTGGCCCCGTCACGCACGAACACGTTCACGGCGGCGACGGTGGAGCCGCCCTGGTCGCCCAGCAGGTTCTCGTCGACGGTGACCCATGCCACCCCGTCCTGCACCTGCACCCGCTCCTCGGTGAGCACGAACTGGAGCGACTGGACGTTCTGGAACAGGGCGAAGAACGACGATGCGACCGCCCCCCAGCCCTGCAGGGTGGCCCACCCGGGATGCGTGCACAGCGCCCGCTCCGAGCGCTCCCACACGCCTGACATGGCGTCGAGATCGCGCGCCTCGAAGGCGTCGTAGAACGCCCGGTTGGCGTTTCGCACCTCGGTGGCGGCGTCCACCGCCCGAGGCTATCCGGCCCCATCGCGGCCGGACCGAGGGCCGCACGGGCAGGTCGGGGCCCCGGCCGCCCGCCCAGGCGGCACCGGGTAGGTTCGCCCGATGCGCACCGTCGCCGTGCCCGGCGGACCCGCGATCGCCGTGCACGACCTGGGGGGGCACGGCACCGAGGTCCTGCTGTCCCATGCCGCCGGGTTCCACGGGCTCGCCTGGCAGCCCGTCGCCCGGCGGCTGGCCGGGCGGTTCCACTGCATCGCCTATGACGTGCGCGGTCACGGCGACTCCGTCGTCGACGGTGACCCGGCCGACGGATGGGACTGGCCCACGCTGGCGCGCGACGCGCTCCACGTGGTCGACGGTCTTCGCCTCCACCGGCCGCTGGCCCTCGGTCATTCGAGCGGCGCCACCGCCCTGCTCCTGGCCGAAGCGGCCCGGCCGGGGACGTTCGTCGCCCTCTACTGCATCGAGCCCATCGGGGCGACGGGCGACGACCCCCATCCCCCGATGCCCGACCATCCCATGGCGGCCAGGGCTCGCCGGCGCCGGGCCACATTTGCGTCCCGGGAGGACGCGGAGGAGGCATATCGCGCCAAGCCGCCGCTGTCGGACCTGTCGCCCGAAGTGCTGCACGCCTACGTAGGGCACGGGTTCGCCGACGAGGCGGACGGCTCGGTGCGCCTCAAGTGTCGCCCCGAGCACGAGGCGCACATGTACGAGTACGGCTTCGCCCACGACGTCTACCGGCGCCTTCCCGAGGTGGCTTGCCCGGTGGTGCTGGCGAGGGGCGACGCCTCGGCGGCCATTCCTGCCGGCGTCCTCGAGCGATGGGCGGAGCGCCTGCCGCACGGGCGGGTCGAGGCCCTGCCCGGCGTCGGGCACCTGGCGCCGCTGGAGGACCCGGACCTCGTGGCGTCCATGGTGGCGGCCGCCTTCGACCGCATCGGGACTCCGCCCGGCGGGCCTGACCCGGCCTGAGGCCCCCGGGCTTCGGGTCCACCCTCGGTGTCACACCCTCGGCCTACCCTTGGACCGATGGCGTTCCCGCTCCCCACCTCGCTGTCGCCCTCGCGGGTGGCGTCCTTCAAGGACTGCGCGCTGGCCTTCCGGTTCTCGGCCATCGACCGGCTGCCCGAGCCGCCGTCGCCGTGGTCGTCCAAGGGGACCCTGGTCCACCGGGCCCTCGAGCGGCTGCACAGCGAGGTCGCCGCCGGCGAGCGCACGCCCGAGACGGCCCGGGCCCAGCTCGAAGCGGCATGGGCCGAGCTGGCCGCCGAGCCCGACTTCTCCGGTCTCGGTCTGGACGCCGAGGGCGAAGCGGAGTTCCTCGCCGACGCCGCCACCCTCGTCGACAACGTCTTCCTGCTCGAGGACCCCAACACGGTCAACGCCATCGGGCTCGAGCTCAAGCTGGAGGCCCGGCTGGGCACGCTGCGACTTCGCGGGATCATCGACCGGCTCGACCTCGATGCCGACGGCCAGCTGGTCGTCACGGACTACAAGACGGGCCGGGCCCCCAACGTCCCGTTCGAGAACCGCCAGCTCGGGGGCGTGCAATTCTACGCCTTTCTCTGCGAGCAGATGCTGGGCCGACGCCCGGCGCGGGTGCAGCTGCTCCACCTCCGGGAGCCGGTCGCCATCATCGGCGTTCCCAGCGAGCAGTCCGTCCGCGGCCTCGTCACCCGCACGTCTGCGGTGTGGGCGGCGGTGGAGCGGGCGTGCGCCACCGCCGATTTCCGGCCTCACCCGTCGAGGCTGTGCGACTTCTGCGCGTACAAGGACTACTGCCCGGCGTTCGGCGGCGACCCCGACCTCGTGGGCCGGGAGACCGTCGCCACGACGGCGGGTGCCTGAGAGGTCGCCGGCTTCCCCACCGTGGCGCTGCTCTCCAGACACGCCCGCCAGGGCGTCGCCGACTTCGACGAGTGGGCCGACGCCGCTCTCGACCACCTGCGCGGCCATCCGATGGCCGACCGCATCTTCTACGGCGCCTCCGCCGTGTTCGACCACAGCGTCGGCTGGCTCATCCTGGGGGCGCTGCGGGGACTGCGTTCCGAGCACGAGTGGACGGCGGCCGTGCGGGTCGGAGCGGGGGTGTTCGTCGAGTCGGGCCTCGTCAACTTCGGCATCAAGTCGTTGTTCCGGCGCTCCCGCCCGCCGTGGGAGGTCGACCGCCCGCTGCCGCTGCGCCGGCCCCGAACCAGTTCCTTCCCGAGCGGGCACGCCACCGCTGCCTTCACCGCCGCCGCCCTCCTGGCCGACGACGACCCGCTCTGGCCGCTGTACTACGCCCTGGCCGTCGTGGTCTCCACCAGCCGGGCCTACGTGCGCATCCACCATCCGTCCGACGTGCTGGGCGGCATCGCCGTCGGCATCGTGCTCGGGCGGGTGGGGCGCCGGCTGTTCCCTCTTCCGCCCCGCCCGTCACGACTCCTCGGAGGCGACGGCCGCCCCACCTGAGCAGCGGCCTGCGCTGGCCCGCCGACTCCGTCAGCGCGCTGGCAGCCAGCGGCGCGGGTCGACGAGCACGCCCCGACGGCGCAGCTCGAAGTGGAGATGCGAGCCGGTGACGCTCCCGCTGGTGCCCACGGCTCCCACCCGCGTGCCGGGCTCGACGTGCTGCCCCCGCGTCACCGTCACCTGGGAGAGGTGGGCCGAGATGCTGGTCAGCCCGTCCCCGTGGTCGATCATCACCACCGTGCCGTACCCGGCATATCCCGGCGGGGCGGGACCGGCCGCCACGACCCGACCGGCGGCGGCGGCCACCACCGGGTCGCCCGTGGCGCCGTCGATGTCGACGCCGGGGTGGCGGTGCGCGCCCCGCACCTCGCCGAACCACCCGGTGAGCACGCCGCGGGCCGGCCAGACGATGGCGGGTCCCGGCGCCTCGGCCGGAACGGCGGGCGCCGAGCGGGACGCGGCGTCGGCGAACCGGCTCGTCCGCTCGGCGAGGGCCTTGTTCAGGTCGTCGTAGAGGCCGGTGGCGGCGGTGGCCGGCCACGCCGATGGTGCGTCCGCCGGCTCGCAGAGCACCACCGCCCAGATGGCGCCGGCCAGCACGTAGAGGGCGGTCGTCCGGGCCAGGGCCGCGAACCGGGCCCGAATTCGCCCGGTCTGTCGCATCTGGTCCGGTAGGTGTTCGACGCCGCTAGCCAGAGTCCTGCAAGACGCCCGGAACTCCCTGGTCGAGCGTCAGTTGCTCGTCTCGTAGACGTCCTCGGGATCCTCGCCGCCGAAGGCGATGCGCTCGATGTTGCTCTCCGGCAGGACGACGGCCGAGACGCCGAAGGTGATGTACAGCACGCCGACGATGCCGATGATGGTGAGCCGGCTCCCCGCCTTGTCGCTGCAGGCCTTGTCCTCCCGGTTCACGAGGTACCCCTCCGTGGCCTTCTCCTTGGGATCGGCACCCCGCAGCGGCGCCTCGCACCGAAGGTCGCCGGCGGCTCTGACCGGCAGCAGGCCGAAGCCGAGCATGCCCAGGATGCCGATGGCGACGGCCAGCGCGACGGCAACGCTCTGGTCCTTGGCGCTCACCGCTGGACCGTCCATCGGGGCGTCTCGGGGCCGCTGGGCGGAGCTGCGGCGACGGCGTCACGCAGCCGCAGGGGTCGATGGAGGAGTCCGGTCACGGCGCCATCGTGGCACGAGTGCGCTCCACCGCGACGCTCCGGCCCGAACGGCGGGCCTCGACGCCGCCTCCGGAACCGGCCCGGGGAGGCTGTCACACCCGATCCGCATACTTGGAGACATGGAACGACAGCTGATCCTGCTCGAGGACACCGAGGCCGACTGGCGGCTCGACGACGAGACCCGCCGTCGAGGTCGTCAGGGCGTGGCGCAGGCGCGCCAGGCGCTCATGGCCGCCACCCGCCGGGCCGCTGCCTGACCCGCCGGCGGTGCCGGCGATGCCGGTGGCTACGGGGCCTCCGCCGGCGCAGGGGCAGGTTTGCCGGCGGGGGTCTGCGGGCCGACGGCCTCGTCAATGCAGTGCGCAAGGCGGAGCGCCTCCGGCGCCGACAGACGCACGGTCCCCACGCACTCGTCGGCCCTCCAGATGCTGAGCACGACCCTGCCCGCTTCGGCGTGCCAGGTCACCCGCAGGGCCTGGCCCCTGTCGTCCAGGAAGAGCTCTCCCACGTCCTCCCACGGTACCGGGCCGCACCGCCGATCCCGTCGTGACACCGCCGCCCTGTGCCGGCGGGCCGCCACAATGGGCCTCGTGCCGCGCACGACCCTGGCTCTGGCTCTCGCCCTGCTCGCAGGGGCGGCCGGGTGCGCCCGGCCCGTCGCCGTGTCCCGCCCGGGGTCGGGCGCCGCCACCGTCATCCGGGTGGTCGACGGCGACACCATCCACGTGCGCATCAACGGCTTCGACGAGCCGGTCCGGCTCATCGGGATCGACACGCCGGAGACACACGGGAAAGGCGGTCTTCGGGAGTGCTTCGGGGCGGAGGCGACGGAGCGGATGGCCGCCCTCCTGCCGACGGGGACCTCGGTGCGGTTGGTGCGAGACGTCGAGGCCCGCGACCGCTACGACCGGCTCCTCGCCTACGTGTACCGGGCGTCCGACGGGCTGTTCGTCAACCTGGCCATGGCCGAGGACGGCTACGCGACGACGCTCACCTACCCGCCCAACGTGGCCCACACCGACGAGTTCGTGGCCGCCGTGGGCACGGCCCGCCTCCGCCAGCGGGGTCTGTGGCACACGTGCGGCAGCGCAGACGTCCCCCTTCCCACCTCGCCCGGCGCCGCCACGGGGTGATCCCGGGCATCGTCCAGCGCCGGGACGGCCGCGGACCGTCGGCTACCGTCGCCGCGTGCCCACCACTGCCGAGCGCCTGGGTTATCCGCCGGATGCCAAGCTGCTGCTCGTCAACTGTGCCGATCTCGGGTCGAGCCACGCCGCCAACGTGGGCGTCTACGAGGCCCTGCGCGACGGCATGGCCACCGCGGCCAGCCTGATGGTGCCCGGTCCCTGGGCACGCGAGGCGGCCGCCCGGTACCTGGGCGAGGACGTCGGGGTCCACCTCACGCTCAACGCCGAGTGGGAGGTCTACCGCTGGGGCCCCGTCACCCACGCGCCGTCGCTGCTCGACGGCGACGGCGGGTTCCCGCGCACGCTCGAGGATCTCTGGGACCACGCCGACGTCGACGAGGTCGGCAAGGAGCTGCGGGCCCAGGTGGAGCGGGCGATCCTGTGGGGATTCGACGTCAGCCACCTCGACTCCCACCTCGACGCCCTGCAGGGACGGCCGGAGTTCTTCGACGTCTACCTCGAGCTCGCCGTCGACTTCCGCCTCCCGATGCGGCTGTCGGGTCCGTCGATCGAGAGCGACGTCGGCTTTCCGTTCCGGCGGCTGGCCGCTGAGGAAGGCGTGCTGTTCCCGGACCACTGCGTGGAGCTGCGGGGCACCGGCGTGCGGCGCACCCTCGAACGGGCCCTGTTTGCCCTCGAGCCCGGTCTCACCGAGATCCAGGCCCATCCGGCGGTCGACGCCTCCGAGCTGCGAGCCCTGGCGCCGGACTGGGGAGGTCGCGTAGACGACCACGACGTGCTCGTCCACGACCACGGCATGCGCAGCCTGGCCGCGCGCGCAGGAGTGGAGCTGGTGGGGTACCGGCCGCTGCGCGACGCCATGCGCGCCGGCCGCTGACGCCGGCCCGGCGGTCGCCCCGGAGCCATCCGGTGTCGGCGCGAGTTCCGTATCACTGAGACACGTCCGAGCGGTCGGACGTCGAAACCCAGGAGACTCGCATGGGCCTCGGAGCACCGGAGATCCTCATCATCCTCGCCGTCGTGCTGTTGCTGTTCGGGTCGACGCGCCTTCCCACCCTGGCCCGTTCGCTGGGGCAGGCGTCGAGCGAGTTCAAGGCGGGCACGCGCGACAAGGGGGCGTCCACACCCGATGCGATCGCCGAGTAGCGCAGGGGGCACCGGCCGGCGGGCCAGGGCGGCGGCGCTGGCGGGGATCCTCGGCCTGTCGGTGCTCGCCGCCTGCGGCGGTGACAGCGACGCCGGCAACGACGCCGGCACCGCTGGCCCGGCGGCGGCATCGTCAGGCCGAACCCAGACCCTCACCATCAAGGACTTCCGGTTCGGGCCGCAGCCGCTCGAGGTCTCGAAGGGCACCGTGGTGACGGTGATGAACGAGGACGACGCCGCACACACGGCGACCGCCGACGACCACTCCTTCGACACCGGCGAACTGGCCGAGGGCGAGAGCAAGGAGATCACGCTGGCGACGGAGGGCGACGTCGCCTTCCACTGTCACATCCACGACTACATGACTGGCGTCATCCGGGTCACGGCGTAGCGCCGAAGACCTGCTCGAACCACATGGCAGGACCGGGTACCGGTGGCGTGCGACCGCACGCCCGTGAACGAGAAAGGGGAACCGCTTCGGTGACCATCGATGACCGATCACTCAACGAGCTGATCGTCGAGTCGCAGGACCTGCAGGTGGACGCCCTCCGCGACATCAAGGCCACGCTTCCCGAGTTGGCCGAGATCCGCGAGGAGCGCCGCAGTCACGGCGTGAACGTCGACGAGATCAACCGCTACAACGCCACTCGCCGCACCGTCCTGCAGAGGATGGGCATCGGCGGCGGCGGACTGGCGGCCCGTGGGCTGCTCGGCGGCGGTTTCGGCGCCCTCCTGGCCGGTCTGTTCGCCACGCCGGCGCATGGCGACGAGGCGCTCGACATCCAGATCCTGCAGACCGCTTCGTCGCTCGAGGTCCTGGCCGTCGCGACCTACGGGGCGGCCATGACGCTGGACTTCATCAAGAACGGCAACCCCGTCGTGATCAAGTTCGCCCAGACCACGATGATGCAGCACGACGAGCACCGCAAGGCGTTCCAGAGCCAGACCAAGGCCCTCGGTGGCAAGGAGCAGACCGCTCCGAACGCCAAGTACAAGCCGGTCGTGGACAGCGCCGTGCCCACGCTCAAGGCCCCCCTCGATGTGGTGAACCTGGCCGAGACGCTGGAGACGGTCGCCACCGAGACCTACCTCATGAACACGACCCAGCTGGAGGACACCGCGTCCAAGCGCGTGATGGCCAGCGTCATGGGGGTCGAGACCCAGCACGCCGCCGTCCTTCGCGCCGTCAAGGCGCTGCTCATGGGCGGCGCACCGGACCTGATCAAGATCCCGATCGGCGCGGATGCCGCCAAGCTCCCCGCTGCCGCCGGCAGCGTGGCGTTCCCCGAGGCGTTCGAGCCCGTGGCCGCAGCGGCCGATCCGTCGACGGGAGCCGTCAAGTGACCCAGGAGACCGCCAACCACATGGACACCGAGCCCAGCGCTCTGGAGCACCTCACGACCTCGGCGTTCAGCCGCCGCAGGTTCCTCGTCGGCTCCGGTGTGGCCGCAGGTCTCGCCATCGTCACGGCCGCGTGCGGCAACGACGACGACACGTCGTCCGACGCCGGCACGAGCGACACCACCGCGGCCGACGGCGGCACCGACACCACCGAGGCGGGCGCCGGCGGCGACCTGGCCGTGGCTGCGTTCGCCGCCGGTCTGGAGGTCCTGGCCGTCGGCACCTACAAGGCCGCACTCGACGCGGCCACGGCCGGCAAGCTCGGTGATGTGCCCCCGGCCGGCGCAGAGTTCGTCAAGACGGCGATGGCGCATCACGAGGAACACCTGTCCTCGTGGAACACGGTGCTGAAGGGCGCCGGCGAGCCGGAGGTCACCACCCCGAACGCCCAGCTCAAGCCCATGATCGACGCCGAGTTCGGAAAGGCCAAGGGCTTCGCCGATGCGGCCAAGCTGGCCCGCACCCTCGAGGAGACGGCGGCCGCCACCTACCTCAGCGCCATCCCGAACCTCAAGAGCAAGGATGCCATCAAGCTGGCTGCGTCGATCCAGGCGATCGACGCCAAGCACGTCGCCATCTTGAACTACGTTCTCGGCGAGTACCCGGTGCCCGACACCTTCGCCAAGACCGACAAGGCAGCGAAGCCGGCCTAGCCGTCCCACGGTCGCTGCACGCCCCACCGGTGCAGCCGTCGAGCGGCCCGCCCTCCCCTGGGGGCGGGCCGCTTCGCGTCGCGCGCGAACCTGGGCCGATGGCGCCGGCCGACACGATCGTCTGCGTTGACTGTGGTGGAGCGTGCCGGCGCACGCCGTTCGACCCGCCCGAGCTCGGCTGGCATGCCGGCGACCTGGTCACCTACCGCTGCGCCGACTGCGCCGACCTGTGGTACCTGGAGGTGGCGGAGGACGACCTCGACGACCCCGCTGGGTCGCCGCCCACCGCCCCAGGGTAGGGACGGCCGGACATCGGCGGCCCCACCGGGAGGGAGGCGGCGTCCCTACCGGGAAACCGGAGGTGCGGCTGTCTCGGACGCGCCGGGGGAGGAGTCGGGGCGCCCGAAGGGGTCGGTGAACGCCTCCGGACCGGCGGCGGCGCCCTCGTCGCCCACGGTCGCCTCGCCCCGCGAGCCCTGAGCCGACGTGCCGGACCCCGGTGCCCCGGCGGCATCCGAGCGGTCGTGGGGTTCGGACATCGAGGTGGTGGGGTCGTCGTCGGCGGCCACGGGGC
Organism: Acidimicrobiales bacterium; assembly: GCA_036262515.1. Taxonomy (GTDB): domain Bacteria; phylum Actinomycetota; class Acidimicrobiia; order Acidimicrobiales; genus JAHFUS01. The sequence continues at coordinate 63,163 of DATAIT010000117.1, forward strand.
TCTCCTACCCACCGGCACGGCCACTCACGCCCTCGACCCGAGCGGGAATGGAGGCCGACGGCGCCGGCGGCTCAGGCCTCGGCGGCGGCCGCCTGCGTCGAGGCCTCGGCCAGTCGCTCGAGCACGCGGGCCGCCCGCCCGTCGTCGATCGACGCCGCTGCCGCCTCCAGGCCCTCGGCCATGGAGGCGACGAGCCCGGCGGCGACGATGCCGGCCGCCGCGTTCAACACCACGATGTCGCGGTGGGGCCCCCGCTCCCCGTCGAGGATCCGGCGGGCGAAGTCTGCGTTGGCATCGGCGTCGCCGCCGGCCAGGTCGCCGGCTTCGGCAGCGGCCAGGCCGAGCGCGCCGGGATCCACCGTGCACGAGGTGACCTCCCCGTCGCGCAGGTCGAGCATGGTGGACGTGGTGGTCGTGGTCAGCTCGTCCAGCCCGTCATGGCCGTAGACCACGAGGGCGCGCACGGCGCCGTTGGCGGCCAGCACGCCGGCCACCTTGCCGGCCATCGAGGGGTCGCTGACGCCGACCACCTGGCGACCCGGACGGGCCGGGTTGGCCAGGGGCCCGAGGAAGTTGAACACCGTGGGGACGCCGAGCTCGCGGCGTGTGGCGGCCGCGTGGCGGTAGCACGGGTGGAAGCGGGGCGCGAAGCAGAACGCCATGCCCGACGCTTCGAGGCAGCGGAACACCCCGGCGGGACCGAGGTCGGCGACCACGCCGAGTGCACCCAGGACGTCGGCCGAGCCCGCCGCCGACGACACCGCCCGGTTCCCGTGCTTGCACACCCGGGCGCCCGCGCCCGCGACCACCAGGGCGGCGACGGTCGACACGTTGATCGACCCGCTCCGGTCGCCGCCCGTGCCGCAGGTGTCGACGAGGTCGGCGGCGTCGGGAACCTCAAGGGGTTCGGCGTAGCGGAAGAGGGCCCCGACCAAACCGGTCATCTCCTCGATCGTCTCGCCCTTCATGCGCAGGGCGGCGGCGAAGGCGGCGATCTGGGCCGGCGTCGACATGCCGTCCAACACGTCCGCCAACGCGGCGTCGGCCTCGTCGGCGGTGAGGTCCTGGCGGGCGAAGAGCCGTCGAAGGACGAACGGCCAGCCTCCCAACTCGGCCAGCGTGGTCACCGCCGAAGGGTATCCGGCGGCGGCGCAGGCGACCCGCCGGTCGCCTCTCGGGGCTACGCCGACTTCCGGCGCTGCCGGATCATGCGACGACGCTCACGCTCGGTGGCGCCACCCCACACTCCGTCACGTTCCCGGTTGGCCAGGGCGTACTCGAGGCAGGCCTCGCGCACCGGGCACATCCGGCAGATCGACTTGGCCTCCTCCGCCTCTTCGTCCGACGCGGGATAGAAGACGTCCGGGTCGACGCCACGGCAGGCCGCACGCTGGCGCCAGGACAGATTCATGTCAGCTGATCCCTCCCGGGTCGTTTCGTCTCGTTTCTCGTACCCCGGACCCTCCATCGCTATTCCGGTGCGGAAGACCCGGTCCACCAACAACATCGGCCGGCGCGGGCACATTCCTGACCGGTTCGGCCACATTCGACGGCGCCGCCCCGCCCGAACGTGCCTCGGCGGCGGCTACGGACCGAGGTAGGCCTGGCGGACCAGGACGTCCCGTGCCACGTCGGCCGGGCGCCCCTGGGCCAGCCGGGTGCCCTCGTGGACGACGGTGACCGTGTCGGCGAGGGCGAGGACGGTGTCCATGTGGTGCTCGACGAGGAGGATGGTCATCCCCCCCGCCCGCAGCCCGGCCAACAGCGTGCCCAGGTGCTCCCGCTCCCTCGCGTCGAGGCCTGCGGCCGGCTCGTCGAGCAGCAGCAGGAGGGGCTCGGCCATCAAGGCCCGCGCCACCTCCAGTCGCCGCTGCTCCGGGAGCGTGAGGTCGCCGGCCCGCCGGCCCGCCTCGCCCTCGAGGCCGAGCAGGGCGAGCAGCTTCTCGGCCCGGGCCCGCAGGCGGCGCTCCTCGGCCCGGTCGATGCCGAGGAGGCAACGACCGAGGCCGGCGGTGCCTCGCAGGTGGGCCCCGGCCAGTGCGTTCTCCAGCACCGTCATCCGCGTCCACACCCGCACGCCCTGGAAGGTGCGGGCCATGCCCAGGGCGGCGCGTCGATGGGCGGCGAGGAATGTGATATCCCGTCCGGCGAGGGTCACCCGACCGGCGGTCGCCGGTGCCAGCCCGGTCACCACGTTCAACAGCGTCGACTTTCCGGACCCGTTGGGTCCGATGACGGCGTGGACCGAGCCCTCGGCCACGTCGAGGTCCAGTCCCCCCAGGGCGGTCACGCCACCGAACGTCCTCGCGAGCCCCCGCACCGAGAGTAGGGCCGCCCCCGTGCCGAGCGGGGTCCCGGCTCCGGCCCGGACCCGTCCCGGCATCCATCGGCCTTCGTCGTCCGACGACGGGGGGACCGGAGCCGGTCCGGGTGGTGCCGGGCGCAGGCCGCGGGCGGCGCCGACCAGGCCGTCGGGCGCGACGGCGACCACGGCGAGGGCCAGGATGCCGAAGACGAGCCCGAGCTTGTCGCGGAGATGCTCCTGGAGGACGTCGGCGCCGAGACCGAAGGTGAGGACGAACGCGCCGACCACCGGTCCCGACAACGTGCCGGCGCCCCCCACGGCGACGGTGATCACGTAGCGGAACGACTCCGTCTGCACGTCGAGCGCGCTGCCCGAGCTGACCGACAGCGTGCGGAGGGCCGAGAGCCACCCCGCCACCGCCACCACCGCCGCCGACAGGGCGAAGGCGGCGACCCGGTGGCGGTACGGGTCGATGCCGCTTGTCCGGGCCGCGACCTCGCCGTCGCGCACGGCGGTGAGCGCCCTCCCCCACCTGCTACGCCCGAGGTTCCAGGCCAGCCACAGCACGACCAGCAGGAAGACGGCGGCGGTGTAGTAGACGCCGGCCAGCGTGTGGCCGCGCGCCAGGAAGGCGTTGCGGGTGTCGGGGACGAGCTCGACCGTGCGCCCGCCCAGTCCGCCCAGCTGGTCGGCGGCGAGCACCACCACGGCGGGCACGAGCGCCCCGAAGGCCAGCGTCACCACCGTGAGGTGGAAGCCCCGCAGGTGGCAGCAGGCCAGGGCCAGGGCCACGCCGAGGCCGGCGCCGGCCCCCGCTGCGAACAGCGGCCCGAACCACGGGGCGTTGCGCACGACGAAGTCCGGCGCCAGGGAGCCGCTTCCCAGGAGGTAGGGCCCGAGGACCGCCCCGGCGTACCCGCCGGCGACGGCGAAGCCGGCGTGGCCGAGCGACAGGAGCCCGGTGGAGCCGACGAGCACGTTGAGCCCGGTGGCCGCCCCGGCCAGGATCATCGCTTCGACCCCGAGGTCCAGCCACTTGCGGTTCCCCGCCTGCGCCGGTCCGAGCCACAGGATGAAGGCAACGAGTGCTCCGAACGGCGCCATGCGCGCAGCCGCCCGCCAGTCCCGGACGCGGTGCCGGGTGGCGGCGCCCACCTACACCTTCTCCACGGCCCGGGTGCCGAACAGGCCGGTCGGCCGGACGGCCAGCGTCACGAGGAACAGGACGAACACGGCGACGAGCTCGTAGCGGCCGCCAGACGGCGACGTGGTGCGGGCCACGGCCGAGACGGCGGCCACCGCGTAGCCGCCGGTCAGCGCCCCGCGCGCCGACCCCAGCCCCCCGAGGACGGCGGCCACGAACGCCTGGAGGCCGAGCAGGAGGCCGTTCTCGAGCCGGACGAAGACCTTGGGGGCCAGGAGGACGGCGGCGACAGCCGCCAGGGCTCCGGCCAGGGCGAAGGTGGCCGTGACGACGGCCGAGGTGTCGACGCCGACCAGGGCCGCCGCCTCCCGGTCCTGGGCGACGGCGCGCACGGCCCGTCCGGCCGCCGTGCGCCGCAGCGTGACGTCGAGGCCGACGACGAGAGCGAGAGCGGCGGCGACGACCACGGCGTCGGTCGGCGTCACCGCCACCCCGGCCACCCGCCACACCCGCCAGCCGGCCAGCGAACCGACCAGCGGCGGCAGGGCGTGGGGCGAGGCGTCCACACCGAGGCGCACGAGATCGACGGCCACCAGGCCGGCGGCGAAGGTGGTGAGCACCCACCCGATGTCGGTGGCCGGGTCGAAGCGCCCGAGGGGCCGCAGCGCGACCGACTCGACCACCACACCTGCCACCGCCGTCCCCGCCACGACCACCACGAAGGCCACCGACACGGGCAGCCCGGCCCGGCTCAGCGCGAAGGCCCCGTACCCCGCGACCACGAACAACGGCCCGTGGGCGAAGTTGATGATCCCCGTGGAGGAGAAGACCAGGCTGTAGCCGAGCGCCACCAATGCCAGGGCCGAGCCCACCGTGGCGGTCGACACGATCACCTGCACGACGTCCGTCACGGCGAGCCTCGGGGCCCGCCGGCGGACAGGCTCAGTGGATCCTGCACTCGGGCACCAGGCCTCCGTCGCGCCGCGTGCACTGCGTGCCGTAGCCCTGCCCGAGGATCTGCGCCACCAGCGCAGGGTGGGCCCGGCGGTTGGACTCGAGGGTGGGCCGCACGAGCTGCGTGGGACCGGCCGGTGTGGCCGCGAAGGGGTGACCCGGCGACCACTCGACGCCGAGCTGGTAGGGCGGATCGGTGGGGGCCGGCCCGGAGGCGCCCCGCTCCATCGTCACGATGGCGACCTCGTCGGGCGTGCGGGCCAGGTGGCGGTCCCGGGTGAAGCCGAACTCCAGCGATGCGAACGTGACGGGGCCCGCCTCCTCCATCCCCCGGACGACCTTGGCCCGGTCGGTGGAGCCGGCCTTGCGCACGCCGGCCAGCAGCGCGGCCAGCGCGTCGGGCGCCGACTCCTCCCCTCCAGTGGGCTCGCGGCCGAGGTACTTGCGCATCCACCCTCCGATGGCGAAGGACGGCAGGTAGACCAGACCCCCGACGTGCCAGGCGGTGACGGTGCCGACCCGCGCCTTGTCGCCGGCCAGCTCCACCCAGCTCCGATCCCCCGTTCCGGGCGGGGACCCGAAAACGTGCGGGTGCCAGCCGGCGTCGCGCCCGCGCTTGGCCGCCGGAGTGTCGACGTAGGCGGCGCCCAGGTCATGGAGTTGCGACACGACGCCCGCCGTGTTGGTGTTCAGCCCGTCGATGTAGAGGACCTCCGGCCGGCCCTCGCGCAGGCGCTGGAGCTGGGGTCCGTAGTCGGAGTCCACCAGAGAGAACGTCTCCACCCCCGTGATCTCGATCCCGGCCCGTGTGAACGACTCCTCGAAGCGGGCTCTCGCCGTCGCGCCGGGGTCCAGCAGCGCGTCGTACATGTAGGCGGCCGTGCGGTAGCCGCGGTCCGCCGCCGCATACGTGGCCAGCACCGACTTGGCGTAGCGGTCGGGAAGGAGGATCTGGAACACCGACCGCCCGGCCCGGTCGCCGTCGGGATAGAGGTGGCCCGAGGAGAAGGGATCGTTGAAGACGGCCACCAGCGGCATCTGGTCGCGCTTGACCTGTGGGAGGGCCTGGCTGAAGCCCACCGCTCCGCACCACAGGATGCCGACGACCCCTTTGCTGGCCAGGTCTGCGTACACGCGCGGCCCGGCCGCCGGATCGATTCCGGTGTCGCGCTGGACCAGTTCGACCTTGCGCCCGCCCACGCCACCCGTGCTGTTCACCTGGCGGACGGCTGCGTCGAGCGAGCGGTCGACGATGGCCCCGAGGAAGGCGCCGACCCCCGAGAAGGGCGCCACCACGCCGATCCGCAGCGTGTCCGACGCGCCGCCGCGACCACCCGTGGCGGGGCCGGCGCTCCCGGGCGGGCCGTCGTCGCCATGGGCGCAGGAGACGAGCAACGCCGGGACGCCGGCGGCCGCCGCAGCAGCCAGGCCGGCATGTCCCGCCCACTGGAGGAACCGTCGCCGGGAGACTGCGCAGCCGCTTCCCGGCCGCGGCGGCGGGCGCACCCGTGGACCTACGACAGGCTCTCGAGCCCGGCCGTGAGGCGCCCGGCGTGGCTGCGCTCGGCCCGGGCCACCGTGTCGAACCAGTCGGCCACGTCGTCGAAGCCTTCCTCGCGGGCGACGCGCGCGTACAGGGGATAGGCCTCGGTGTACTCGCGGGTCTCCGCCTCGATGGACTGCTTGAGGTTGTCCTCGGTGGAGGCGCCGTCGTCCTCGTCGCCCGGCCCGCCGAAGAGGTAGTCGAGGTGGCCGAAGGCGTGGTTGTTCTCCCCTTCCGCCAGCGACCGGAACAACGTGGCGATGTCCGGGTACCCCTCGGCCTCGGCTCGCTGGGCGAAGTACAGGAACCTCCCGTTCGCCTCGCTCTCCGAGGCGAAAGCCTTGCGGAGGTTGGCCTCGGTGCGGGAGCCGTCGAGCTTCACCATCCCTCGACCCTAACGAAGCCGGTCGGGTCGGCGGCGACGGCCCCGTAGGATGCCCGCGATGACGACCACCGAGGAGGACCTGCACGAGGACGTCAACCCGTCCCGTCAGCGTCTCGCCCTCGGGCTCGCCGTCCTCGTCACCGTCCCGGGTGTCGCCCTGCGCATCGGTGACGGCCACCTCGCCGACCCGCTGGCGGCGCTGCTGTTCGGGCTGGCCATCGTGGGTGCCGCCTTCCTCCTCTCGTGGGCGGCCGAGGTCGCCCAGCTCGACATCTCGGCGGGGATGGCCATCGCCCTCCTCGCCTTCATCGCCGTGCTCCCCGAGTACGCCGTCGACCTCGTGTTCGCCATCAAGGGCGGCAACGCCTTCGAGCAGACGGGCCGCGAGTGCCTGGCGCCGGGAGGCGGCGAGTCGCCGTGCGGGCTGGCGCTGGCCAACATGACCGGCGCCAACCGTCTCCTGATCGGCGTGGGCTGGAGCGTCGTCGGCTTCATCGCCTACCGCCAGTGGAAGAAGCGCGGGCTGGCCGACAGAGGCAGGGAGATCCGCCTCGAACGATCGCACTCGGTGGAACTGGCCTTCCTGGTGGTCGCCACCATGTACTCGCTGACGTTGCCGATGAAGCGGTCGATCACCTTGTTCGACGCCGGTGTCCTCGTCACGATCTTCGTCGTGTACACCGTCCGGATCTCGCGGGCCCCTGCCGAGGAACCGCACCTCGTCGGTCCCGCTCGCTGGGTCGGGTGCTTCGGGGTGCGGAACCGGCGCCTCACCGTCGCCGCCCTCTTCCTGTTCGCGGCGTCCGTCATCCTGCTGTGCGCCGAGCACTTCGCCGAGGCGCTGGTGGCGTCAGGCCACTCCCTCGGCGTCAGCGAGTTCCTGCTCGTGCAGTGGCTGGCGCCGCTGGCCTCCGAGGCGCCCGAGCTCCTGGTGGCGTGCCTGTACGCGTGGCGGCTCAACACCAACGCCGCCCTCGGCACGCTGGTGTCGTCCAAGGTCAACCAGTGGACGCTGCTCGTCGGCACCCTGCCCATCGCCTTCGCCGTCGCCTCCGGCGGTACCCACGGCCTGCCCATCGTCGGCAACCAGCGCGAGGAGCTGTTCCTCACCGCGTCCCAGTCGGCGTTCGCAGTGTCCATCCTGGTGAACCTGTCGATGTCGCTGAAGGAAGCCGGCCTGCTGTTCGTCCTGTTCATGGTGCAGTTCGTGGCCGGCGCCGTCGGGCCGCAGTCGATCCACGACGAGGTGCGCATCGCCACCGGCGTCGTCTACTTGGGGCTGGCCGCCGCCCTGCTGTTCCGGTCCCGCAAGCAGGTCCCGGTGCTGTTGAACGACGGCTTCCGCACGTCGTACGCGGTGATGAGCGCCGAGGGCTGACACGGTGACCGGGGCCTTCGCCCGGGCGGCCGCCCTCGACCGGATGACGTCGGAGCACTACGACGTGCTGGTCATCGGGGGCGGCATCACGGGGGCGGGCGTGGCGCTCGACGCCGCCGCCCGGGGCCTGCGCACCGCGCTGCTGGAGCGCAGGGACTTCGCCGCGGGGACCTCGTCGAAGTCGTCCAAGCTCGTGCACGGCGGGCTGCGGTACCTCCAGCAGCGCGAGCTGCGACTGGTGCGGGCCAACCTGGCCGAGCGGCAGCGCCTGCTGGCGAACGCCCCCCACCTGGTCCGGCCCCTGGCCTTCGTCGTGCCCCTCCTCGGCGCCGGAGGGGTGGTCAGCGAGGCCCTGGCCCGCGGCTATTCCACCGCCCTGTGGGCCTACGACCTCAGCGGCGGCGTGCGCATCGGGCACCGCCACCGGCGGCTGCCGCCCGGCGACGTCCTCGCCGCGCTGCCAGCCCTGGCCCGGGGCCGGGTCGCCTCCGGGTTCGAGTACCACGACGCCTTCGCCGACGATGCCCGCCTCACGCTGGCCGTGGTGCGCACCGCCGTCCTCGACCACGGGGCGGTGGCAGCCAACCACGCCCCGGTCGCCGGCCTGCTGTCGGGCGGCGGCCGTGTCCACGGAGCCGTCCTCGAGGACGGCTCCGAGGTGCGGGCCGGCGTGGTGGTCAACGCCGCCGGCGTGTGGGCCGACCAGGTCGACGCCCTGCACCGCGGTGACCGTCACCCCATGCTGCGCCCGGCCAAGGGGATCCACGTCACCGTCGAGCGCTCGCGGCTCCCTGTCGGCACCGCCGCCGTCCTTCCGGTGCCGGGCGACGGGCGGTCGATCTTCGTCGTGCCGTGGGGCGACCGGGTGTACATCGGCACCACCGACACCGAGTACGCCGGGGCGCTCGACGACCCGCCGTGCACGGCCGACGACGTGGCCTACCTGCTCGCCGCCGCCAACGCCGCCGTGGCCGAGCCGCTGCGGCCCTCCGACGTGGTCGGCACGTGGGCCGGGCTCCGGCCCCTCCTCGACGACGTGCGGTCGAAGCGCACCTCGGACCTGTCCCGGCGCCACCGCGTCACCGCCGACGCCAACATGGTCACCGTCACCGGCGGCAAGCTCACGACGTACCGGAGGATGGCGGCCGACGCCGTCGACCGGGTGGTGGCCATCCTCGGGCGAGGGGCACGCCGGAGCCCCACGGCGAAGATCCGCCTGCACGGGTCCCTGCCATCCGATCCGCCCGGCGCAGGGCCACTCGACGCCGCCGCGGCCGCCCACCTGGCGTCCCGGTACGGCAGCGAGGCGAGCATCGTCGCCGCGCTGGTGGCTGCCGATCCCGACCTGGCCCGCCCCCTGGTCCCCGGGCTGCCGTACCTGCGGGCCGAGGCCGTCCACGCCGCCCGGGCCGAGATGGCCCACACCCTCGACGACGTCCTGAGCCGACGGACCCGCGCCCGCATCCTGGCCCGCGACGCGTCGTCGGCGGCGGCGACCGACGTGGCCCGCCTGCTGGCGCCCGAGCTGGGATGGTCGCCTGCACGTGCGGCCGACGAGGCGGCCGCGTACGTGGCCGCCTCGTCGGCCGAGCGGGCTGCCGCCGGCCTGGCGCCCACCGTGGCCGGGCCGTCCCAGTGACGTCGCCGGCGCCGATGGACGAGCGTCTCGGCGGGATCCGGGTCGAGGTGGACGACGCCCTCGCGCAGCGCCTGGCCGCCATCTGCCCGGTGGATGCCGGCGACCAGGCGAGGAGCGACCACGGGCGGGACTGGTGGCCGCTGGCCATGCGGTGGTCGGGCGAGGGGGCGGTACCGGCCCTGCCGGCCGTGGTCGTGCGTCCCGACGACGCGGAGCAGCTCGCCGCCGTGCTGTCCGTGTGCTCCGAGGCGCGCGTGCCGGTCACGCCCGCTGCCGGCCGCAGTGGCGTGTGCGGGGGCAGCGTCCCCGTCTTCGGGGGGGTGTCGCTCGACCTGTGCGGACTGTCCGGCCTCACCGAGGTGGACGATCGGTCCCTGGTCGTCGTCGCCGCCGCCGGGACCAACGGGCAGGCGCTCGAGGACGAGCTGCGCAGCGAGCACGGGCTCACCCTCGGCCACCGGCCGCAGTCCATCGCCCTCTCGACGGTCGGCGGGTGGCTGGCCTGCCGGTCCGCCGGCCAGTACTCCACCCGCTATGGCAAGGTCGAGGACATGGTCGCCGGGATGCAGGTGGTGCTGGCCGGCGGGACGCTGATCCGCACCGGCGGGCGGGCTCCCCGTTCCGCCACCGGCCCCGATCTCGACCAGTTGTTCGTGGGCAGCGAGGGCACCCTCGGGGTCATCACCGAGGCGACGCTGCGGGTCGCACCCGTGCCCCCGGCCGAGCGGCGGGCCGCCTTCGGCTTCGCGTCGTTCGAGGAGGGTCTCGACGCCTGCCGCCGGATTTTGCGCCGGGGTGCCACGCCCGCCGCCCTGCGCCTCTACGACCGGACCGAGTCCGGCCGCAGCTTCTCGGTGGACGGCCGAGCCGTCCTCCTCGTCCTCGACGAGGCCGAACCCCGCCTGGCCGACGCCGTGCTGCACGTCGTCGGCGAGGAGTGCTCGGCCGCCGAGCGCCTCGACGACGCACTCGTCGACCACTGGCTGGCCCATCGCGACGACGTGTCCGCGCTGGTCGCCGTGGTCGCGTCGGGGATCGTGGGCGACACGTGCGAGGTGGCGGCCCGATGGTCGGCCCTTCCCGTGCTGTACCGCTCGGCCCTCGCCGCCCTGGAGACGGTCCCGGGCACCATCGTGGCGTCGGCCCACCACTCCCACGCCTATCGGGACGGGGCGTGCCTCTACCTCACCTTCGGGGGCTGGCGGGAGGGCGACGGGGCCGGGGACGCGTACTACGTGGAGGCGTGGGACGCCGTCAGCGAGGCCGTGCTCGCTGCCGGTGGCGCCATCAGCCACCATCACGGCGTGGGGCTCACCCGCGCCCGCTTCCTGCGCTCGGCCCTGGGTGACGCGTTCGACACGCTGGTCGCGGTCAAGGCCGCCCTCGATCCGAACGGCATCATGAACCCGGGCAAGCTCGGCCTCCCGTCACCGTGGGGCGACCCGGCGTGGCCGTGAGACGGGGCGGCGGCGGTCTCGACTGGCGGGCGGTGGCCGACGGAGCCGTCATCACGGTGGCCGTCACCATGCCGCCGACGATCCTGGTCCGCCTCCTGAAGGACACCGACCTCGGCGGCCAGGAGTCGAACCTGTGGTTCGTCCCGCTGCTGGCGCTGCTCCTCGGCAGCGCGCTGGGAGGGCACCGGGCGGCCAGGCGCCGCCTCGACGCACCGCTCAAGCACGCGGCGGCGGCGGCCGCAGCCGGCTTCGCGGTGATGGCGGCCGTTGCCCTCGGCCGCCGCCTGGTCACGGGCGACGGCATCACCGTGCCCCTGGTGGTGACCCTCCTGCTCCTCCTGCAGATCACCGTGTCGCTCGCCATCATCGGCGGCTACGTGGCCATCCGTCGCGAGGCCGCCGCCTCGGGGCGCATCGGCGCCGGCGCCGGCGGCGACCCGCCCCGACCTCCGGGCGAGCGATGACCGGGTCGCCCTGGTGAGCGTCCTGGTGATCGACGCCGGCACGAGCAGCGTGCGCGCCGCCGTCGTCCGCGCCGACGGCACGGTCGGCGCCGTCCACCGGCGCAGGGTGCCACCGTCACGGCCGAGCGACGGCTTCGTGGAGATCGACGCCCGGGCCCTGGCGGACGCCGCCCTCGACGTCGCCCGTCGGGCCATGGACGAGGGTGGAGCAGTGCGGGCGGTGGGCATCGCCAACCAGCGGGCCTCCACCATCGTGTGGGACCGGGGCACCGGGGAGCCGGTGGGTGCGGGCATCGGCTGGCAGGACATACGAACCGCCGCCATGTGCCTCATGCTCCAGGCCCGCGGCGTGCGCCTCGCGCCGAACGCGTCGGCCACCAAGCTGGCCGTGCTGCTCGACATAGCCGACCCCGGGCGCACACGTGACCTTTGCTTCGGCACCGTCGACACCTGGCTGGCGTGGACCCTTTCGGGCGGCGCGCTCCACGTGACCGATGCCGGCAACGCCGGCGTCACCGGGCTGGTGCTGGCGGACGGCTCGGACTGGGACGAGGCGGTGCTCGACGTGCTGAACATCCCGCCTTCGGTACTCCCCCGCATCGTCGACTCGTCGGGGATCCTCGGTCCCGCCCTGGCCCTCGACTGCGCGCCGCCGCTGGCCGGCATCGCCGGGGACCAGCAGGCGTCGCTGATCGGCCAGGGCTGCACCCGTCCCGGGTTGGCCAAGGCCACCTTCGGCACCGGTGGGATGCTCGACCTCTGCGTCGGGCCGCAGCGCCCGTCGTTCGCCGTGCGGGGCGATGCCGGCTGCTTCCCGATCATCGCCTGGCGTCGGTGCGGCACCCAGGCGTGGGGCATCGAGGCGGTCATGCTGTCGGCGGGCACGGCCGTGGACTGGCTGCGCGACGACCTCGGCATCCTCGCTTCCGTCGAGGAGTCCGACCCCGTCGCCGCCTCGGTGCCCAACAGCGGCGACGTCTGGTTCGTGCCCGCCCTCGTCGGCCTGGGCACCCCACACTGGGACTTCGGCGCCCGGGGAACCCTGGTCGGGCTCACCCGGGGCAGCGGGCGGGCGCAGGTGGTGCGGGCCGTCCTCGAAGGCGTGGCCCACCGGGGCGCCGACCTGCTGGAGGCGGCGGAGGCGGACGGCGGCGTCACCGTCCCGACGCTCCGGGTCGACGGCGGGATGACCGGCAACGCCACGTTCGTGCAGGCCCTGGCCGACGCCTGCCAGCGCCCCATCGAGGTGTCGCCCGTCCAGGAGGCCACCACCCTGGGTGCCGCGTATCTGGCCGGCATGGCGGTGGGCCTGTGGCGGGACGAGGAGGAGATCGCCGCGCTGTGGGCGCCCCGGCAGGTGGTCGAGCCGCGGCGCAGGCCCGACCGTGACCGCTGGCGCCAGATGGTGGCCCGATCCACCGGTACGGTGCCGGAGCTCAGCGCCGTCCAGTTCTGATCGGCGGTCCCCGCCCCGCTGCGGGCTGGTCGTCCCGCACCGGCGCCTCGGCGTCTCCGAGGGGCGCCGGGGTCAGGCGTTCGACAGCCGGGCCGTGGCCCGCCGGCCGGGGAGCTTCACCACCTCGATGGCGTTGGGCAGCTCGGCCTTGATGGCGTCGTCGTGGGTGACCACCAGCACCTGGCGGAACCGGCCCCGCAGGCGCTCGAGGGCGGCCAGCATGCGAGCCTTGCGGTCCTCGTCGAGGGGGCCGAACACCTCATCGAGCACCAGCAGGCCTACCGTGCCGCCCGACAGCAGACGCACGTGCTCGCTGATGGCAACGCGCACGGCCAGGTTGGCCAGGTCGGTCTCCGAGCCCGAGAAGCGCTGCATGCCATGGGCCCGGCCTCGGTCGCGGATCTGGATCTCGTAGGTCTCAGGGTCGAGCTCGAGCTGGTCGTACTCGCGGTCGGTGAGCTCGGCGAAGAGCTCGGCCGCGTGGGCCGACAAGCGGGGGCCGACCGTTCCCACCACGCCGTTGCGGAAGGCGTTGAGCAGCTCGGCCAAGCGGCTGAGATGGCGGGTCTCGTCGGTGAGAGTGGCCAGCATGGCGTGCTGCGCCTCGGCGTCGGCCAGGCGCTGTGTGGCCGCGTCGGCCTTGACGCGCGCCCGCTCGGCCTCGAGGCGGGCGCCGTGCGCGAGCTTGGCGGCCGCCTCGGCGGCCGCGGACGCGATGTCGCGCTCGACCCGGGCGTCGGTGTGGGCAGCCGGCTGGAAGCCGAGGTCGCGCGCCTGCTGACGGAGGGAGTCCAGCCGCGCGCCGATCTCGGCGTGGCGGGCCCGCTCGGCCTCGTGCTGCTGGGCCAGCACCGGCGACCGCTCCAGATGGGCGCGCAGGCGGGCCGCCTCGGTGGCCGCCGCCCGCCGTTGCTCCACCAGGGCCGCGGTCTCGTCGACCTCGCCCGGGCGATAGGCCCGGCCGAGCGCCGCCTCCGCCTCGGCCAGTGCCGCCCCGGCCGACGCCCGCCTCGCCCGGGCCTGCTCCGCCTCCGCCCACGCCGCGCGCGCCCGTTGGAGCTGGGACGCGGCTGCCCTGGCCGCCGACCTGGCCTCCTCGGTCACCGGCGCGAGGGTCGAGCGGCGCGCCTGGAGGGCAGCCACCCGATCCTGGCTGGCGGCGACATCGGCCGCCCGATGCGCCTGCACCTGGCCGAAGGCAGCGCCCAGCGCCTGGCCGCACAGCGGGCAGTCCGCCTCCCCCGAGAGGGCGGCGGACGACGAAGCCGCCCGCTCCGCCCGCTCGAGCTCGGCCCGGGCGGCCACGAGCTCGCCGTCGAGCGAGGCCAGCTGGTTCGCCGCTTCCTCGGCCGCGACCCGGGCCAGCTCGCAGCCTTCCTCGTCGGGGGGCGGCACCGCCTCCGGCGACGCAGCCCTGGCCACGGCGGCGGCCGCCGATGCCACCGCCCGGAGCAGGACCAGCTCGGCCTCCGCCTCGTCCAGTCCGGCGGCGGCCGGGGCCAGCGAGTCGAGGGTGGCCCGGGCCTCGGCCAGCCCGGCCAGGTCGGCCTCCAGCTCGGTGACGCGACGCGACGCAGCGTCGTGCTCGGCCTTGACGGCTCGTCCCTCCGCGACCACCGCCTCATAGCGGCGCCGCAGATCCTCGAGCTGCTCCAGCGTCGACTGGGCCGTCGCCAGCCGGTCGCGCGCCACCTCGGCCGCCGTGTCCTCGGCCTCCGCCTCGACGACCGCGGCATCGGCAGCGGCCGTGGCGTCGTCGGCTGCATGACGCAGCGCGTCGAGGTCGGGGAGCACCTTGGAAAGGTCGTCGAGCCGGTCCCGGGCGGCGCGGGCGTCCCGGCGGGCGTCGTCGCGGGCCGTGTCGAGCGGCGTGACGCCGAGCAGCTTGAGCACCAGGTCCCGGCGCTGCTGGGGCCGCTGCTCGCTGAAGGCGGCCAGCTGCTTCTGCTCGGCGAACACCGACGACCGGAAAGCGGCGTCGTCCATGCCGAGGATCGAGTGGACGTAGCGGGCCGTGTCGCGCACGCCCTCCGCCATCTGCTGGCCGTCGGCGAAGGCCGAGGCCCGTACGGTGGAGTTGACCCCGGCGACCGTGCGGCGTACGACGTACTGGTGGCCTTCGTGCTCGAACTGCACCTCGGCCACGCACTCGCCTCCCACCCCTGTCGTGCGCACGTCGGCGATCGACGTGCGGCACTTGCCCCACAGACTGAAGAGCACCGATTCCACGAGGTAGGACTTCCCGGCTCCGTTGGGGCCGTAGACGCCGACGAGCCCGGGAGGGATTTCGAGGTCGAGCTCGTGCTCGTACGTTCGGTAGTTCCGGAGGTAGATCCGCTGGAGGAGCACCGCTACCGTCCGCCCGGCCGGTGCCCCGACCCACGCCTCCTCGCAGACGGGACAGCCCCGGCCGCGCTCGTCGCCGTCATCCCGACTGCTCCACGGCACGGGCCAGGTACTGGTCGCCGAGCTCCTTGATGCGTTGGCGGTCGAAGCCGGTGAGGTCCTGCTTCTCCAGGTACTGGTGCCAGCGGCCGCCCATCGACTCGATGTCGGGCAGCTCGACCGGCACGTCGACGCCGCCGAACTGGGGCTCGAGCTTGAGGTACAGCGCAGCGGCGGCCGCCTCCCGCACCGCCTCGATGTCGAGCAGGCGGTAGGCCTCGGGATCGACGCCGTCGAGGTAGAGGCGGGCCACCGCTGCCGCCGGCACGGAGGCCGCCCGCTCCAGCACCTGGGCTTCCAGCTCGGCCGCCGACAGGCCGAGTGCCTCCACCGTTCGGAGCGTGACCAGCGGGCGCTGGTCGGGCAATGCCACGTGGCGACACTCGCCGCTGTCGGTGTCGAGGACGACGAAGCCCTTCGCCTTGTCGGGGTCGTCGGCGAAGGAGAACGTGTCCGTGGACCCTGCGTACCAGATGCCGTCCGAGACCTGGGTGTGGAAGTGGTAGTGGCCCAGCAGCACGAGGTCGGACCTCAGCACCGACGCGTCGATCTCGATCTCGTTGATGTCGCTGTACTTGGGCTCCACCTGGGTGATGCGGGGATGGGTGAGGAGCAGGTTCGACTTGTCGACGCTGCGCCCTCGGTCGGCCTCGGCCAGCGCCTCGAGGGTGGCGTCGACGGTGAGCATCTGGGGCACGGCGTGCACCACCAGCCCCGGAAGCTCGAAGCGCTCGTACGACAGCCGGTGGGCGAAGTGGAACTCCGGGAACATGTCGGCCAGCGCCGAGTAGGGGCTGCCGGTGCCGGGCAGGCGGGGCGTGTCGTGGTTGCCGGTGATGAGGGCGACGGCCACGCCGTGCTCGCGGATCTTGGACAGCGCCCGCTGGGCGACCCGGAACGACCGGTAGGTGGGCCGCGGGTGATCGAACACGTCGCCCAGCCACACGACCAGGTCGGGTTCGTCGGCCAGCGCCGCGTCGACGGCGGCGGTGAAGGAGACCTCGAAGTCGAACTCCCGCTGGTTGACTCCGGCCGGCGTTGTGAACCCGTAGTACGACCGGCCCAGATGGGCGTCGCCCAGCGCCGCGATCCTCATCAGTCGACGAGCGCGGCCACGTTGGCGGCCGCCTCGGGGCGGGGGGCAGGCGGAGGAGGAGTGGCGCGCACGACGTCGTCGTAGAGGTGGATCTTGGCGGGCACCGCGAAGGGCGCCTCCAGGTTGGCCAGGAGGCACTCCCCCGGCATGAGGCTCTGGATCTCCGGCCCGAGGGCCGACAGGTCCTGCTTCGACGACGAGCGCAGGATGTTGCGGTCCTTCTCGTCGGCCAGGCCGAGCACGAAGAAGGTGTTGAACTGGCTGAGCAGCTCGCCGTCGAGCAGCTTGGGCTGCTGGGTGACGGCGCACAGGCCCACCTTGAACTTGCGGCCCTCCCGGGCGACCCGGGGGAACACGTTGGACTCCTTGTCCCTGCTCGACGAGAGCACCCGCTGAGCCTCCTCCAGCACGATGCACACAACCGGCAGGCGCTCGTGCAGGTCGGGGGCGTCGAGGTAGGCGCCGGCCCAGTGCTCGAGCACCTTCCGGGTGAGGAACGACGCCAGCAGCACCTCCTCGGTGGACCCGA
The DNA here is from genome assembly GCA_036262515.1 of Acidimicrobiales bacterium. GTDB lineage: Bacteria > Actinomycetota > Acidimicrobiia > Acidimicrobiales > JAHFUS01. Next base: position 79,958 of record DATAIT010000117.1, read on the forward strand.
GCCCGCTCACGTCGCACAGCACCACGCGGCCCTCGGTGAGGTCGCGCACGATGGCGGCGCCGGTGGACACGTTGGCGTCGGTGGCGA
>DATAIT010000118.1 GCA_036262515.1 Acidimicrobiales bacterium
ACTCGACGAAGCGCTTCTTCGTGCGCAGGAGGCTCCGCGTCGCCAGGGTGTACGCCCACGTCGTGAACCGGGAGCGCCCTTCGAAGCTCCCGAGGTGCGTGACGATGCGGATCAGGATCTCCTGGGTCGCGTCCTGCGCGTCGTGCGGATGGCCGAGGAAGCGCAGCGCAAGCCGGTACATCGGGTCCTGGAGCCGACGGACGAGCGCCGACAGTGCCTCACGGTCACCGTCGGCCGCCCGCCGCGCCAGGTCCTCGACGTCCAGGTTCGCGTCGGGCCCCGGGACCGGCCCGTTCATGCGCTGGCCACCACGGGGCCGCGACCCACGGGCTCCGCGTCTGCCATGAAGCTGTGCATGCGGTGCAACGCGTCGAACTTCTCGGCCCGAGCCATCAGCTGCTCCTCGCCGTCGGCGGCACTCCACGTCATGTAAGGGACACCGGCACGGTGGATCCACCACCGGACCGAGGTCCCAGGGTTGCATGGTCATCCCGGCTGGTCCGGGGGGTGGCGTTGAGAACACGTCTGAGGGAGACCCGTGAGGGCCTGGCCTCGTTGGTCTGATTGCCACACCCGGCCCGGCCACGGATGCCCCGTATGAGGGAAGTGGGCCGGTCCAGCTGAGGCCGGGCCCGGTTGCAGCACATGAGTGGGAGCCGTCGGTTGGGCGAGTCTCCTTGGGACCGTGGCCACATCGAACCGTCGCCCCGGCGGGCGAGCCGGTGGAACCGCAAGCGAGCGAAGGAGACGACACGACGATGAACCACCGGCGCCTGGTCGGCATCGACCTGGGCATCACCAGCGCCCACACCGTGCGGGTGCTCGACGGCGAGGGAAACATCGTGGCCAAGCGCAAGGCGTGGCCGACAGCTGAGAGCCTGAGCGAGATCGAGGCGGTGGCCCTGGCCGGCTGCCCGGCCGGCACCCGACTCGAGGTCGTCATGGAGCCGACGGGGCCGGCGTGGCTGCCCATCGCGGTGTTCTTCGCCGCCCGGGGCCATTTCGTGCATCGAGTCTCGTCGGCCAAGGCAGCCGACCTGCGCCGGTTCCTGTCCCGCCACACCAAGACCAACGGCATCGACGCCGACACCCTGGCCCGCCTGCCGCTGTTCGACCCCGCCGGACTCCAGCCTCTGGAGCTGCCCGGGGCCGAGCGGGCCGCTTTGGACCGTCGCGTGCGGGCGACCGATCGCCTCACCCGGGCCGGCGCCGAGTACAAGCGCCGCATCAAGGACCTGGTCCGCCAGTTGCTGCCCATGAGCCCACTCAGCGGCGACCTGGGAGCGGCCGACCTGGCCGTGCTGGAGCGCTGGGCCGACCCCAATGCCCTGGTCAAAGCCGGTGCCCAGCGGGTCGAGGCGGTGATCGCCAAGGCCTCCAACGGCCACCTGGGCGCTGAGCGGGCCGAGGAGTGGCTGGCCGCCGCCCGGGCGTCGCTCGACCTCTACGCCGGCCACCCGGCGGTTGCCTTCGCCGACCTGGCCGCCGAGATCGCCACCGAGGTGCGCCTGCTGCGGGCAACCCAGGCCGAGTTGGCCGTCCACGCCGATGAGCGCGAGCACTGCTACCGCTTCGTCGATCCCGCCGGCCTGGCCCGCTCCCTGCCCGGCCTGGCCGAGGTGGGGGGGCCGGCCCTGGTGGCCGCCATGGGCAACCCGGCCCGGTTCCGCCGCGGCCGCCAGTTCCGCTCCTACACCGGTCTCGCCCCCAAGGCCTCCGAGACCGGGGAGAGCGACCGCAAGGGCGAGCCCATGTCCAAGGCCGGCTCGTCGTTGCTGCGCACCACGATGGTGCGCGCCGCCGACAACGCCCGCAGGATCGACCCCCAGCTGGCCCGCATCTACTGGGTTCAGATGACCGAGCGGGGCAAAGGCCACGTCGGGGCGCTGTGCGTTGTTGCCGCCAACCTGGCCGAGCGGGCGTGGGCGGTAATGGACCGGGGCATGCCCTACGTGATCTGTGACACCGACGGCCGTCCCGTCACGCCGGCGGAGGCCCGCGCCATCATCGCCGAGCACTGGACGGTGAGCCCCGACGTGCGGGCCCGCCGGCGCTCCAAGAAGGTGGGGAAGGCCCCCAAGAACGTCCCCGCGGGACGATCGAAGCCGGGCGCGTGTGGCGCCGGCGAGCGGGGCGACCTTCCCCGCCAGGCATCGTCGGCCGGCAGGCCGGCAGGCGTCAAGGCCACGAACACCAGTTCGACTCGGAGAGTCTCTTGACAACCGATCGTCCATAGGGAATCAGCACATCGAGCCAGCTTCCGTCGCCGGCCTGCACGAGGTCGGCCCTCAGCAGCGCGGGGCACAGCCGCTTGGCCTCGGCGACCGCTTCCGCCCGCACGGCGAGCAGTTGCCCGACGTCGCCCTCTGCCACCTTCGCCCTCCACACCTGCACGTACTCGCTCATGGCGCTCCTCCGTCCGGGCGGCGCCCGTCGCCGCTCGCACAGATGAGAGACACGGACGGCCACCGGTGTGACCGCCGACTCGCAGATTTCTTCGCCGGGCCACTTG
>DATAIT010000119.1 GCA_036262515.1 Acidimicrobiales bacterium
GCCGCCTCCGTCGACACGTCGTAGGTGCCGTCGACCCTGCCCGGTGGGAAACCGAGCCGGACGAGCGCCTCCTCCAGCTGCCGCACGTCGGCGCCCGTGTCGCCGGGCCGGAGGTCCCGGTACATCGGGACCTCGCCCTGGAGCACCAGGACCGGCCGGCCGGCCACCTCGAGGGCGACGGTGTTCTCGACCAGCTCCTCGCCCTTCACGGGCGGCTTGGTGACGAGGTTGCCGGAGCCGCCCTGGCCGCCTCCCGATCCGAGGGACGATGCGGCCAGCGTGACCGTCTGGGGCTCGCCGTAGCGCACCGTCCCGCGGGTGGTGACGGTGGACGACAGGGTGCGCTTCTCCACGGCGGCCGTGATGAGTGACGCCTCCGGCGGCGCCGTGTCCGCCGCCACCTGGGCGGGCGAGCGCATCCTCGACCCTGCCGCCCACCCCGCTCCGCTGGTCACCACCACGCCCGCGAGCACTGCGGCGATCATCCGCTGCTGGCGCACGTCAGTCCTTCCCGTCGCCGGCGTCGTCGCCTGCGAGATCCGGGTTGTCGGCGAGGAACTGCTTCTCCGCCTCGGTCCGCACCTTCTTGGCGATGTCCCGCCGGCCCGTCTTCACCGAGCAGGCATCGTCCGCGCCGGCCAGCGCCAGCTCCTCCTGCTGGAGGGCCGCCAGCTCGGGCGAATCGGGGGGCGGCCCGCCGAAGGTGATGGCGCCGTCCGGCGCCGTGGCGTCCGGATCGGCGCCGTCGTCGCCGCTGCCGCCGTCGCTGTCGTCCTGCAGCTTCTGGAGCTTGGCGAAAAGGTAGGGCGGGATGTCCTCGGGCTTCTCGAAGTCGTAGCCGGCGTCGCTCATGCAGGCGGCCCACGCCGCGTTCGCCGTCACCATGCGCGGGTCGGACGAGATGCGCTCCTCCAGCTCCTTGAGCTTCGGGCCGACGCGTTCGACCCGGTTCCCGTCGCCCACCGAGGCCTGGGCCTTGCCGAAGCAGCCGGCCTCCGAAAGGCTCGGCCCGGAAGACGACTCGTCGACGTCTGCGCCACCCGGCCCTGGGCCGATGCGTACGGAGAAGTTGCCCCCGCCGGCCTCCTTGGCCGCCGCGCCGAACAACGCCTTGTCGTAGGCCTTCCGTTCCTCCTCGCTGAGCGCCGATCGGATCGCTTCATTGGGGTCGGACCCGTGATCCTCAGACTCCGGCTTGTCCCCGAACGTGGTGGTGATCCCGTACCCCTTGGTCCGGCGGAACTCGGCGTTGTCGTCGCTTCCCGGGGATCGGATCTGCACGTTCATGGCCGACGGGTCCATCGGGATGTAGTCGAAGCCCTCCTCCTCCATGCACTTGCGGACGGCCTCCTGCACCTTGGCCTCACGCTCGCGGAAGTCGGTGTCGTCGACGCCCAGGGCGTCGCGGACCGACGCCGCTCCGGGCTTCGCCGCAGGATCGCCGCAGGCCCCGGCCAGAGCGGCGATCGCCATCGCGCCGGCGAGCACCGCAGTTCTCCGCGCCCGTCCACTGGTCGTGTGCATCGCTTCCTCCCTCGGTCGGTGCCCGGCCGCTCCGCCGGCTCGAGGGAGGTGTACGCCGGCCCGCATAAAGCGGGCATTCACCGTGACGGCACCCGGAGGACCGAGGGTTTATGGCGGCTTTATGCCGGGCGCGGCACGATCATGGGGCCATGCGTGTCCTGGTGGTCGAAGACGAGGAGCTGTTGGCGGACGCCATCGCCCGCGGCCTGCGCCGCGAGGGCATGGCCGTCGACATCGCCCTCGACGGCGCCGACGCCCTCGACAAGGCCGGCGTGAACCGTTACGACGTCGTGATCCTCGACCGCGACCTGCCGGTGGTGCACGGCGACGACGTGTGCCGGCGCCTGGTGGAATCGGCCCGGCAGCCGCGCATCCTGATGCTCACGGCGTCGGGGGCGGTCGACGACCGGGTCGAGGGGCTGGGCATCGGCGCCGACGACTACCTGGGCAAGCCCTTCGCGTTCGTCGAGGTCGTCGCCCGGGTCCGGGCGCTGGGCCGGCGGGCCAGCGCGCCCCTGCCGCCACTGCTGTCCCGCCGCGGGATCACCGTCGACCAGGCGAGGGGAATGGTGGAGCGAGACGGCCGCCCAGTGCGACTCACCCGGAAGGAGATCGGTGTGCTGGGGGTGCTGCTCGGGGCCGGTGGCGCCCTCGTCAGTGCCGAGGAGCTCCTCGAGAAGGTGTGGGACGAGCACGCCGACCCGTTCACCAACACGGTTAGGGTCACCATCGCCAACCTTCGTCGCAAGCTCGGCGCACCGCCCGTCATCGAGACCGTCATCGGCTCGGGGTACCGGATCTGACGTGCAGACGACCATCCGCCTCCGCCTGACCCTCCTCTACGGGGGTCTGTTCGTGGTGGCCGGGGCGGTGCTGCTCACGCTCAACTACGCCATGGTCCGGAGCAATCTGCCCGTGGACGACGTGGTCTTCACGTCGACGGCGCCTCGCGAGCTGTTTCCCGGTCCTGGCCGCGAGCTGGCGCCGGATGCCTTCGACGGCTCGTTGGGCGGAGGCACCGGACGGGTGCTGATCAACGGGGAGCAGGTGCCGGTGGAGGAGCTGCGCAACCTTCCCGGCGAGGTCCGCGATCAGGCGTTGCACCAGCTGCTCGTGCAGTCGGGCACTGCGCTCGGGCTCATGGCCGTCGTGTCCGTCGCCCTCGGCTGGGTCGTCGCCGGCCGTGTGCTGCAGCCGCTCCACGACATCACGGCCACGGCCAAACGCCTGTCCGAGCAGAACCTGGACCAGCGGATCGCCCTGACCGGCCCCTCCGACGAGCTCAAGGAGCTGGCCGACACGTTCGACGCCATGCTGGCCCGATTGGACGCCGCCTTCGACAGCCAGCGCCGCTTCGTGGCCAACGCGTCGCACGAGCTTCGCACGCCGCTGACGATCATGCGCACGGAGATCGACGTCACCCTGGCCGATCCCGACGCCGGGCCCGACGATCTGCGGTCGATGGCGCGGACGGTGAGCTACGCCGTGGCACGCTGCGAGCGCCTCATCGACAGCCTGTTGGTGCTGGCCCGCAGCGAGCGTGCCGTCGGCGACCCCCTGCCCGTCGACCTGGCCGAGGCGACCCGCAGCGCCGTCGCCCAGCTGGCGGGGGAAGCCGACGCCGGCGGCCTCCGCGTCGACGCCACCCTCGACCCTGCGCCGGTGGAGGGCAACCCGGCGCTGGTCGAGCAACTGGCGTACAACCTGGTGGACAACGCCGTGCGGTACAACACCGCAGGGGGCTGGATCCACGTGACCACCGGTGTCGCCGACGGAAAGGCACTCTTGCGCGTCGCAAACAGCGGCCCGGTGCTGAGCGACGAGGATGCGACGTCGTTGTTCGAGCCGTTCCGCCGGGCCGGCCGCGACCGGACCGGCCCGGCGACGCGCGGCGCCGGGCTCGGCCTGTCGATCGTGCGCTCGGTGGTCACCGCCCACGGCGGCCGGGTCAGCGCCCGCCCGTTCCGCGACGGCGGCCTCGAGATGACCGTGCTGCTGCCGTCGCCGGCATCCCTTGCGCCCGGCCACTCGGCGCCGGTCGAGTCGAAACCAGCCGGCCCGGCGCCCGCCGGCTCGGCCGCGGGCCCCGCGCCGGCGCCGCCGTCCTGACGTCAGACGCAGGCCGGCCGCCGGTTCCGCCCCGCCTCGCCCTGCCTCCCCGCCCTCCCCGGCTCGACTGCGGACGACGGCGCCGGGCGCCGGCGGCCGGGTGCCCGAACGGCGGCGGCCTGGGGCGTGCCGATGCGGAGAGGGCGGCTACCAGGAGCCGTCGGGATTGCGGGGTCGGGTGACCCCCCGCAGGATCTCGATGACGCCGTCCTGGCGGGCGTGCTCGGCCCACGCCAGCGCCGGCGACCCGAAACTGAGGTCCTTTCGGTCCGGGTCGGCGCCGAGGCGGAGCAGCGTCTGTACGACGGCGACGTCGCCGTCGTAGGCGGCCTGGTGGAGCGCCGTGATGCGGGCCAGCGCGTTCACGTCGAAGCCGACCCGGGCCAGGCCTTCGACGACGCCCGCCCGCCCCAGCTCGGCCGCCTGGAGGATGGCGTGGGGGCGGCGGGCGACCGCCTCTGCGGCCAGCCCTGGGCGGGCCGCCAGCAGCCGCCCAACCTCGCCCCAGTCGTCGGCCATGCACGCGGCCAGGAACGTGTCGACGGCGTCGAGCGACGTGGGCGTGGCGCCGGCCGCCAGGAGCAGGTCGGCGACCTCCCGGTTCCCCCGCCGCAGCGCAAGCTCGTAGGGCGCCGTCCCGCCGCGGATCGGGTGGGCCGTTCCCCGCCCGTCGGGAGCGGCGCCCGCGTCCAGCGCCAGCCGCGCCCACGTCGGCCGGTTCTCGGCGGCGGCCACCGACAGCTGGTCCTCGAGCAGCTGGGCCGGCGTCCCCTGCGAGGAGCCCAGCCGGGCGTGCCACGGGCCGCCGCGATCCGTGCCGAGCCCGAACTCGATCAGGAGCCGCAGGTGACCGTCGTCCGGATCGAACTGGCGGTTGTAGAGGGCCTGGCTGTCGTTGGGGTCGGCGCCCGCCACCAGGAGGAGGCGGGCCAGGCCCAGCGACTCTTTGTGGGGCGGCTGGTTGCCCCTGTCCTCGCCGCCGCCGAGGGCGCCGGTGAGGGCGGTGAAGGGGTAGGTGCCCTCCCACAAGTAGCCGGCATCGGGATCGGCACCGGCGGCGAGCAAAACCTCGGCTGCGTCGAGGGGACGGTGGTCGGGATCGTCGCTGTCGATCCGCGAGTACGCGAGGTACAGGAGCGGTGGCCAGCGGAACGGACCACCGGGGCGGTTCGCCAGGGCGGGGTCGCCGGCCACGGCGTCGCGCAGGTACGGGACGTTGCCGACGGCTGCCGCCGCCGAGATGTGGGCGGACGCCAGCTCCGGCCGGGCCCGCAGCAGGGCGGTGGCCTCGGCGTGACGGCCCACGTCGTCGCCGCCGTAGACGAGGCACCCGAGCCGGAGCAGGCGGGCAACGGCTGCGACCGCGCCGTCACCGCCTCCTCCATCGCCGTCGGTGGACAGAGCGGGGGGCAGCGGCACCTGGTGGGGTGACCGGCTGTGCTCGGCGACCACCGCGACGTGGCGGCGCAGGGCGGGCCAGCTCGGGAACCCGTACCGGCGGGCGAGCACCAGCTGGGCGGCGCCGAGCGGGAAGGTCGCTGGGTCGGCGACGGTGTCGGGGCGGGGATGGAACCGGCGCACGGCGCCGATGGCGTCGGGGTCCCCGGCTCGGACGCTGCGCTGCAGCGATCGGGCCTGCCCCTTCAGATGGTCGAGGTCGGGCTCGGGTGGGAGCGACAGCGAGGGCACGACGGCCTCCTTTCCACGTGTGCCTGGTGCCCGCACGGTCAGGCCGGAAGGAGTGCCGGTGCTGATCTCGACTGTCACTGCTCAGGGGGGCTGTGCCCTTCCCGCGGACCGGGTGCGCCCTGCGCGCCGACCCATCGTACCGGGGTCGCCGACGGCCGGCCCTCCCCGCCATCCCGCGCCCGGCCCGACGGCGCCCCGCCCGCCGCCGTCGGTCCCGAATCTGCCCGGTCGGGAGGCGAGGGTCAGGCGGACCCGGACCCGGCGACCAGCTTGAACGAGGCTCCGGTGGGGTCGGTGGCGGCGGCCAGGCGGCCGTACGGGGTGTCCTTGGCCGGGTCGGTGACGGCGCCACCCAGCTCGACGATGCGGGCCAGGGTCTCGTCGGCGTCGGTGACACCGAAGTAGACCGACCAGTGGGCGGGCACCCCTTCGGGCAGGAACGACGTGGCGTCCATGATGCCCGCCTCCTGCGTGTCACCCTCGCCGCAGGTGGTGTAGCGGAACTCGGTGGAGTCGCTCACCGTGTGGGTGTTCCACCGGAACACGTCGCGGTAGAAGGCGACCGACGTGTCGTAGTGGCGGGTGAGCAGCTCGAACCAGGTGGCGGCACCCGGCTCGGCGTGCACGCCGAACCCCTTGAAGGTTCCGGGCTGCCAGACGCCGATGGCGGCGCCGCCCGGATCGCCGATCAGGGCCATGGTGCCGATGTCGGCGATCTCCATGACCGGGATGTGGACCTGGCCGCCGTTGGCCTCGGCCGCCTCCACCGTCTTGTGGACGTCGTCGGTCGCGAGGTACACGGTCCACACGTCGGGCATACCGCTGGAGCCGTCGTTGCGCATGCAACCGGCGACGGCCTGGTCGGCTTTGGAGAAGCTGATGTAGCCGCCGAACTCCTCGCCGGCCTCCTCCGAGGTCCAGCCGAACAGCTCGCTGTAGAACGCCCGGCTCGCGTCGGGATCGGAGGTGAACAGATCGATCCAGCAGGGAGCGCCGATCGGCGCTTCGTCACGGTGGGCCATCTCGGCCTCCTTCTCGTGGTGGGTTGTCGACACCTGTGACCGTAGGCCCACGCGGAACTCATCGCTGGCGCGCCGATGATTTCCGGGCACGGGCGACGTCTACCCCCAGCGTGCCGGCGCCGCCGGAAGTGATGCCCGAGGAGGCGAATCGATGGTTGCGGTCGTAGAGTTCCCACCCGTGGCCGTTCGATCCGACCCGCTCGGTACCGGTGTCGAGCCCGTCGACGCGGAGAAGTACCGCCGCGAGCTCGCCGGGTACTGCTACCGGATGCTGGGCTCGGTGTTCGAGGCCGACGACGCCGTGCAGGAGACCATGGTGCGGGCCTGGCGGGCCGCCGACTCCTTCGAGGGCCGCTCCTCCGTGCGCTCGTGGCTCTACCGGATCGCCACCAACGTGTGCCTCGACATGCTCCGCGGCCGCCAGCGGCGGGCGCTGGCCATGGATCTGGGGCCGTCGTCGAAGGCGGAGGCCTTCCGGGGCGAGATCCGCCCGGAGCATGCCTGGATGCAACCGGTGCCCGACGAGCGCGTCCTCGATGCCGCCGGTGACCCGGCCGAGCTCGCTGCGTCCCGCGAGACCATCCGCCTGGCCTTCGTGACCGCCCTCCAGCACCTCCCGCCCCGGCAGCGAGCCGTGCTCATCCTCCGCGAGGTCCTGCGGTGGCACGCCACCGAAGTGGCCGAGCTGCTCGACACCACCGTCGCCTCCGTCAACAGCGCCCTCCAGCGGGCCCGGGCCACCCTGGCCGCCTGCGACCTCGACGAGGGCACCGTCCACGCCAGTGCCGTCGACCCCGACAAGCAGGAGCTCCTCGCCCGCTACGTCGACGCCTTCGAGCGCTACGACATCACCGCCCTGGTCGCGCTGCTCCACGAGGACGCCGTGATGTCGATGCCGCCGTACGACTTCTGGCTGCAGGGCCCGGTCGAGATGGGCCGCTGGTTCCTCGGCAAGGGCATCGGATGCAAGGGGTCGCGCCTGGTGGCGACCGCCGCGAACGGTGGCGCCGCCTTCGGCTCGTACCGTGTCGACCCGGAGGGCGGCCACAGGCCGTGGGCCCTCCAGGTCCTCGAGGTCTCAGGGGACCGGATCATCGGGCATCACAACTTCCTCGACACCACGCTCTTCGCCGCCTTCGGCCTGCCCGCCCACCTCGACGACTGAGCCGGCTGCTCCGTCTGCGCCGGGACCGCAGCCGGACGGCACCACGCAGGCCAGACCGGCGAGGTCGAGGAGGTCCACCAGCTCCCGTGGTGCGTGGCGCAACCGCACCGTGAACCCCAGGCGGTGAGCCGTCAGCCGCAGGCGGGCCAGCTCGTCCACGATGGCGAGATCCACGCGGCCGCCCAGGTCCAGGGGCCAGCTGGCCAGCTCGACGCCGTCGCGGTGGAGGACCACCCGGGCCTGGGAGCGCTCGTCCGGCACGCACGTACGACGACGGCGGTACGCCGGACTCATCGACGGGGGCCGCCCGCCGCCGCCCGCCGCCGCCGCCCACGGTGCCCCTCGACACCAGCCGGTCGCAGCGTGCGCAGCGCCAATCCTCGGGTCGTCCCGTAGCGTCGGGCATGTCCTCGGCGGTCGTTCCCGGCGGTGGGGGGTCGGTCGGACGGTGAGCGGTGTCGACGTGGTCGTGGGTGCCGGTCACAACGGGCTGGTGGCCGCCTGCTACCTGGCGCTGGGCGGGCGCGACGTGGTGGTCCTGGAGCAGCTCGACCGGCCGGGCGGCGGCGCCCGCACCGAGGAGACGGTGCCCGGCCACCACTTCGACCTGCACTCGGCCGCCCACAACATCATCAACATGACCGACATCCCCGCCGAGCTGGACCTGGCCGGAGCGGGCCTCGAGTACATCGAGATGGACCCGTTCTCGGTGGCAGTGCACGGCGACGGCCGCCGGGTGAGGTTCTACCGCTCCATCGACGCGACGGTCGACTCGATCGCCGAGGAGTCACCGGCGGAGGCGCTGGCCTACCGGCGGTTCCTCCGTACCGCAGTGCCGCTGGTGCGCACGGTCCTTCCCGCCATCCGGGGCGACAGCTCGCCGCGGGTGTTGCCGGGACAGGTCGCCAACGCCGCCAGGGCGCTGCGCCATGGCCCGCTCACCACGGTCCGCGACCTCTTCGCGCCGTACGACGCACTCCTCCGGCGACGCCTTCCGAGCGACCTCACGCGAGGTCCGGTGGCCGCCTTCGCTGCCCATGCCGGGGTCGGGCCGACGGTCCCGGGCGGCGCCGTGTTCGCCTTCTGGCAGGCCGCCTACCACCTCTTCGGACAGTGGCACGGGCGGGGAGGCGCCCAGAATCTCACAGACGCGCTCGTCGCCCGCCTGGCCGCCCTCGGGGGCGAGCTGCGGTGCAACGCTCCGGTGGCCCGCATCGACGCGTCCGGCGGACACGTGCGGGCCGTGGTGCTGGAGGGAGGCGAGTCGATCAGGGCCTCCACCGTCGTGACGGCGATGGACCCGAAGACGGCGCTCCTCGAGTTGCTGGACCCGCCGCTCACCGGTGAGGCGGGCACCGAGTTGGCCGCCGCCCGGCGCTCGAACGTGGTCCAGGCCGTCGTGCACGTGGCCACGGACCGCCTCCCGGCCTATCCGGGCGCCCGCTCGGGCGACTGGAACGGCCTGCAGAGCTACGTGGACCACCTGGGGGACCTGTCGCGGGCGTGGACGCAGGCCGAGCAGGGGGCCCTTCCCGACCCGTTGCCGATGTACGCGTTCACGCCCTCGGCGATCGACGGAGGGCTGGCGCCGCCCGGGCGCCACACCGTCTACCTCGCCTGCCCGGCGGCGCCATCGAGCGTGCGGGGAGGGTGGCCGTCCCGGCGGGACGAGCTGGTGGAGCGCAGCATCGACACCGTCGAGGCCCGGGCGCCCGGGTTCCGGCGGTCGATCGTGGGCGTGGCGTCGTGGACGCCCGACGAGATGGAGCGGGCCGGGCGCTGGCCCGGCGGCCACCCGATGTACCTCGACATCACGCTGGACCAGCTGGGCCCCCTCCGCCCCACCAGGCGGCTCGGTCGATGGCGCACGCCGGTGGACGGCCTGTACGTCTCCGGAGCGGGCACCAACCCGACGGGGGGCATCGCCGGCACGCCGGGTCGGCAGGCCGCCCGCGCCGTCCTGGCCGACCAGCAATGACCGCGGCACGGACAGGTCGCGCCCCAGCGGACTGGGCGTCGCCAGGTGTCGCCGGGCGCGGCCGAGCGGTCCCCGTCCCGCCGTGCGCCAGGTGCCAGAGTCTGCAGCCATGAGCATCGGAGCAGAACCGAAGAAGCCGTTCAGCGTGCTGAACGACGGCTTGTACCTGGTGATCGTCACCTCGCTGGCCCTGTACTTCGTGATCGGTGGCATCGCGTGGGCGGTGCTCACCTACGACGGCAAGGAGATGCCGGAGGGGCTGGCGGCCACGATCGCCACCGTGGGGGGAGGCCTGCTCGGCGTGCTGTCGCCGACCAAGAAGGACGGCTGACCGCAGGCGGTCGCGACCGGTCGCCGGCGGTGGTTACCCGTCGCCGTTGGCGCCGGCCTTTCCGCCGAAGACATCCCACAGGTCGGCCAGGAACGAGCGGCCGAAGGCGGCCAGGGCGGCCGACCGCTCGTGGGGGCCGGCACCGCCGTGGGCGCTGAAGGTGGTGAGCTGGCGGGCGAAGTCGGGGACCAGGATGCGCAGGATGCCGCTGGCCACCAACTCGGCGTCGGCGTCGCCGTCGACGGGCACGTGGCCGCGGAGCAGGCGGATGTAGAGCGTCGACGTGTCGCTCCACACGTCGAACCCGGCGTCGTCGTGCACGTCCTTGTAGCCGCTCATGGTGAGCGGGTGGCCGGTCGGGTCGGTGAAGTAGAGCCGGTAGTACATGTGGGTCCGGCCGGGACCGGCGTCCGCCACGAACAGGTTGAAGTCGCCCCGCTCGACCTCCATGCGCCCGCCCAGGGCGTCGCAGCGCACCCATCCGACCGCCGAGCCGTGGTGGGCCGGCTCGCGGAGGAACCGGTCGACGTCGGGCGCAGTGATCGTGAGGTGGAACATGAAGGCGGTGCCCTCGGCCCTGCCGGTCTCGAAGGCGGTCCGGTGGTCGGCGGTGTCGAAGGTGATGAATCCGTTCATCTCCTCGGTGAAGGTCACCGAGGTGACGCTGCCGTTGGGCACCGGCGCGTCGACCGGCGCCGGCGGCACCGGGTCGACGTGTGGCACCGGCAGCACACGCGAACGGGTGGACGGGACCGCTTCGAGCATGTGGTCGACGGCGCGGTCGGCGAAGGCGGCGATGGTGAGCGACGGGTTGGCGCCCACCGGGCCCGGCATGGCCGCTCCGTCGAGCACGTACAAGCCCGGGTAGGCGAAGGACTCGCCCCACTGGTCGACGACTCCTTCTGACACGTTCCTGCCCATCGGCACACCGCCGAGCGGGTGGACGGTGACGACCTTCTTGATCCACCAGATGGGGTTGTCCACCAGGTCGCCGCCGAGCTCGCCGGCCAGGGCGCGCATGGTGTTCCGGACCCGCTCGAAGAACGAGCGGGACGTGGCCGTGGTCCAGTCGATCTCCAGCTGCCCGCGACGCAGTCGCATCACGCCGTCGGGGATGTCGCGGCCCATCCCGAGGAGCGGGAGGGAGCTGGACGACACCGCCGCGTCGCCGATGAGGGATGCGACCTCGACGCTCAGCGAGCTGCGCGGGTTCTTGCGGATCTGCGACATGATCCGGGCGGCCACGATGCTGACGATCCGGCGGTAGCGCGACGGCGCCGTCACCGCCTCGGCCATCCAGTCGACGGCGACGGGATATCCGGCGTCCTCCACGTAGTAGCCGGGGCCGTCGCCGCCGTCCGCTGCGTCGGGGACGCGCACGTAGCTGGTGATCACCGGTCCGTGGCTGCCGTCGAGGGTGCGGTGGGGGGCACGGCGCCCACCCTTCTCTCGGGCGTCGAGGATGATCCCGAGCAGATCGCCGTTTCCGCAGAAGCGCGTCCCCAGCGCCGGGCCGAGGTCGGGGAAGGCGCTGCGGTTGCGCAGGAGCAGGCCGGTGGTGCCGAGGGTGCCGGCGCCCAGGACGACCCGATCGCAGCTGATCGTGATGCGCGGCAGCTTGGCCGTGTTGGTCTTCGTCCCCTCGTGCTCGGGACCGTATTCGACGTAGCCGACCACGAAGCCGCCGGTCGGCGCCCGCTCGATGCTGTGCACCTCGCACCGTGTGCGGATGTCGGCACCGTGGTGCTTGGCCGCCGACAGGTACGTGTGGTCGAGCGTGTTCTTGCTGCCTTCGTTGCAGCCCACATCGCACTCACCGCACAGGCGGCACGTGCGGCGGGGGAGGCCGTGGATGTTGGGGTACGGGCCCTCGGGGATCGGCTCGGCAAGGGCGGGCGGCCGCCCCGGGTTGGCGAAGGTGACGGCGAGGGGGGGCAGTCCCCACTCGAGGCCCAGGGCGGCGGCCGCATCGCGCATGGCCACCGTCTTGGGCGGCGACGGGTATCCCGCCGCGCCGAGAGGGAAGCGCTGGGCGCCGAGCATCGCTTCCACGCGGTCGTAGTGCGCCTCCAGGTCGGCCCGACCGATGGGCCAGTGCTCGAAGCCACCGCCCACCGGGTGCTCGTGGACGAACCACCGCTCGTCCTTGCGCAGCAGCACGTTGGCGTAGATCAGCGAGCCGCCGCCGAGTCCGCTGGAGACCACCGCCTCGATGCCGCGGAAGGTCCACACGTCGAACAGGCCGTGGTAGCCGCGGGACGGGTCCCACACGTTCGTGCGCATCTCTCTCGGGCGCCGGGGGAACCCGCCCGGTGGATAGGGCTTGCCGCGCTCGAGCACGCACACCGAGCGCCCCGCCTCCGCCAGCCGGTAGGCGGCGACGGATCCGCCAAAGCCTGATCCGATCACGACGACGTCGACATGGGTTCCGGTCCGGGTCTGCATGGATCGCTCCTTTCGACGGCGGCAAGAACGTATCGACGGCGGCAAGAACGTACCGTGCCCCACCGCCGGCAGGTGCTGGCGGCCGCCCGCATCCGGACGGCCCCGGGCTACTCCCGCACCCACACCTCGACCTGGTGGCGCCCGGTGGCCCCGTCGGGGAAGGCTGCGTGCTTCACGGCCGTCTGCTTCTCGCCGTCGGCCGTCGTCGCCCGCACGGTGACCGCGTGGTGACCGGGGGCGGCGGTCCACTCGGTCGCCCACTGCCGCCACGCGTCGTCGCCGAGCGACGGGCCCAGCCCGGCCTGCCGCCACGGCCCGTCGTCCACCTTGACCTCGACCGCGCCGATGCCTCGGCCCGGTGCCCACGCCACGCCCGCCACCGTTCGCCGGCCGGCGGCGACATCACCGAACGGCCTCGGGACGTCGATGCGGGACTGGACCTTGACGGGGGCCCGGCCGGCCCAACCCCGCTCGACCCAGTACGCGTCGAAGGCGTCCCATGTGGTGAGCTCGATCTGGCGCAGCCACTTCGTGGCCGACAGGTAGCCGTAGAGCCCGGGGACCACCAGGCGGGCCGGGAAGCCGTGCACACGGGGAAGGGGGCGGCCCTCCATGGCGACGGCGACGAGCGCGTCGCGCCCGTCCATGGCCACCTCGACCGGGAACCCGGCGGTGAACCCGTCGACCGATCTCCCGACGACCTGGGTCGCGTCCGGCCGCACCCCGGCGCGCCGCAGGAGGTGCGCCAGGGGGACGCCGAGCCACCGGCTCGTGCCCACCAGCGGACCGCCCACCTCGGACGAGACGCAGGCCAGCGTGATGTGGCGCTCCACCAGCGGCTCGGCCAGCAGCTGGTCGTACGTCAGCTCGAGCGGGGTGTCCACCAGGCCGGTCACCCGCAGCCGCCACGACCGCAGGTCGACAGCCGGCGCCACCAGCGCCTCGTCGATGCGGAAGAACCGCCCGGTCGGCGTGACGAGCGGGGAGAGCCCCTCGACGTGGAGTGCCTCGGCGCCGGCCGGCGCCGGCGCCGGGTCGGCAGCGGGGGGAAGGCGCGTCGCCACCGGCTCCGGCGCGCCGGCGCCGGTCCGCCGGATGGCCCAGCCGGCGGCGAGCGCCGCACCGGTGGCCCCACCGGCGACCGATGCGGCAGACAGGAACCGCCGCCGCGACACCCCCGAGCCGGGCAGCAGGACGCCGGCGTCGGGAGCCGGCGCCGGAGCGAGGGGCGGCGGCACGGCGACCGGGTCGTCCGGGCCGGCCCACAATGCCGACAACAGCAACCGGAGGGCGACCGCGCCGGCGAGGGCGGCCGCGGTCGCGCCTGCGGCCGTGCCGGCCGTCGAGACCTCGCCGATGCGGGCCGCGCACGCCACGGCCAGCGCCCCGAAGACGACGAAAGCGGCGTCCCCGACCCTCGGCCGGCGCCGGGCGAGCACGCCGGCGGCGATGCCGATGGCCAGCGCGCCGAGGACCGTGCCGGCCACGACCAAGGGCTTGTCGCGCCGCCCCACGGTCTCGATGGCGGCCCGACCGAACCCCGCCGGCGCCTCCCGTATGAACGCCTGGCCGACGACCGTCACCAGCGACGGGACGCGGGTGGAGACGGCGCCGGCCAGCTCGCCCACGGCGAGGGCGAGGCCGGCGGCCAGGCATCCTGCGGCACCGGCGAGCGGCGCCGCCTGCCTAGGGCCGGGGTCACCCGCCGTCGTCACGGTCGGAAGCCTGCTGCAGTCACGGCGGCGAATCCAGACGCGGTCGGCAGCAGGCGCCGGTCGACACCGCCCCCCGCGGTGCGACCGACACTTGCATTTTCCGCCCCCCCGGGCCTGCCCAAGAGCTTCGCGCCCGACCTGCACGATTTCTAGAGGGGCAGCAGGTTTTCCGGTGGGGGTGTCAGCACCCCTATCGCCACCGGCGGCCCTTGCGGGCGGTTCGCGCCGTTGGGAAGGGACGCGGTCGCCGCGCGGCGAACTTCGAAGCCGTGCCCGGACCCGGTGCTGTCGTCGCACGCTCCGCCCGGCGCACGCGAGCGGCGCGTTGGGCCCCGGCCGTCCTCCTGGCCTGCGCCTCGGTGATGCTCCACGCCGGGGGTGCCAGCGCCCTGACGGCGGTGGACGTCGAGGCGCAGTTCGCCGCCCGTGTCAACGGGGAACGGGCGGCTGCCGGGCGCGCCGCGTTGACGACGAGGGACGACCTGGCCGCCGTGGCCCGCAACCACTCGGTGGCCATGGCGGCGGCCAACCGGCTCTATCACAACACCGAGCTGGCCCAGCAGGTGCAGGGATGGCTGGTCGTGGGGGAGAACGTCGGGATGGGGATGTCGGTGGACGAGATCCACGCCGCCCTCATGGGCTCGGCGACCCACCGCGGCGAGATCCTCGACACCCGGTTCACCGATCTCGGCGTCGGCGTCGTGCTGTCCGGCGACGTCATCTGGGTCACCGAGGTCTTCCGGACGGCGGCCGCTGCCCCGGCTTCCGCATCCGCCCCGCCTCCTGTGCCGCCTGCCGCTTCGGTCCCCGACCCCACCGCCGCCCCGGCCCCCGACCCGGCGCCGGCCGCCGCCGCCACAACGGCCGAGGACCACCGGCCCCCCGTCTCGCTGCCGGTGCGCCAGGCCCGGAAGGCGGCGACGGCCGTCACGACCACCCAGTCGGCCCCGGCTGCTCCCGGCTCGGCGGCGCCGGCCACGCCGCCGCCGACTGCAGTCCCGCCGACCGCGCCGCCGACCCCCGCAGACGCAACCCTCACCCTCCAGGCGGCTGGGTCGTCGATCCCGCTGCCTGCACCTGCGGGTCCGGCCGCGGCCGGAGTGGCGGCGGCCGCGCTGCTGTGGGCCGTGTCCGCCGGCATGGTGAAGGTGGCCATCACCCCCGGATTCGGCCCCACCCCCGGCCCCGGCCCCCGCCCCGGCCTCAGCCACCTGTTCTGGCAGCGGAAATCGACCGCTGGTGGTCGATTTCGGCTGCCAGAAGGACTGGCTGGGGGTGATCGCTGACCTGAGTGGCGGCCGCCGTCGTGCAGGGGCGGGCGACTACTCGAAGAGGCGGGCCAGGGGGCTCGTGTCGAGGTCGCGCAGCAGCTCGGCCACGTCCTCGTACACCCCGACCGCCCCCGCCTGCTCCAGGTCGCCCCGCGTCCAGCCGCCGGTGAGAACGGTGACCACGTCGAGCCCGATCTTGTGCGCGGCCTCCAGGTCCCAACGGGTGTCGCCCACGACCATGGTGCGCTCGGCCGGCAGACCGAGCTTCTCCAGGGCGACGGCGAAGATGTCGGGTGCCGGCTTGCTGGAGCCCACCATGCCGCCGTGGACGATCTCATCGATGGCGTCATCGGCGTCGATCCTGCTCAGCAGGGCCTCGATGTCCTCCTCCTTCGACGACGTGGCCAGCACCACTTGCACGCCCCGCTTGGACACGGCCCGCAACAGTTCGGCCGCGCCCGGAAACGAGCGGAGGTCGTCCTTGTACGGCGTGTAGTGGCGGGCGTGGGCGTCGCTCAGCCCCTCGCGCTCCTCGCCGAGCAGCTCCTCGAGCAGCTGGTCGGACCCCATCCCGATGAGGTGGTGGATGCGGGACATCGGGATGTCCTCGCCCGCTTCCTGGAGCGCCCGCCACCACGCCACCGTGTGGAAGTAGTTGCTGTCGACGAGCGTCCCGTCGATGTCGAACAACACGGCTGGCTTGGTCGAGGTCATCCCGCAGTGCTACCCAACCAGGCCCGCCGGCTATCGCCGCCGCCGGCCGGCGACGGCGGCGGCGATCATCAGGACCACGAACCCGGCGCCGGCCAGGGCCGGACCGGACCAGTGCGTCGACGGCGGGACGCCGGTGGCCTCGCCCCGGAGCGGGCGTATGCCGCCGCCGGCCGCACCCGGCGTCAGGACCCGGAACAGGCCCCACAGGCCCGCCTCCCGGTAGGGCTCCCGGTGGTCACCCCACAGGTAGTCGCCGGCCAGTCGCTCCGGCCCGCCGGCACCGCCGTCGAGCCGCAGGATCGACGCGTCGAGCCCGCCGACCGGCACCTCGCTCACCATGGTCGTCCCTGCCCGCCCGGGCTCGACCGGCCACGAGTGGCCCTCGAGGCTGAACACCTGGACCTGCTCGCTCCAGGGCGCGAGCACGTTCACGCGCACCGGGTCCCCGGCGAAGGCCCTGAGCATCGGCGTGGACGGCGCCGGGCGCGTGTTCGCCGAGTACACGGTGGCGGGGTCGGAGTCGTCCTGCAACCGCCGGCGCAGGGGCTCGGCCCGGTAGTTGACCCCGACCGCGCCCGACACGTCGGTGCTGTAGGGCATGCGGTGGTTCCCGATGGCGGCGTCCTCGTCCTGGAACAGCAGGGTGAAGTCCCGGTAGGCAGGGCCGTCGAGCGGCTCCACCGTCACGCTCCAGCTCGACCTTCCGGCCGCGTCCCTCCCCGTCGCCGGATCGGTGTAGCGGGCGCCGGCTGGTCCGACCACGATGGCGCCATAGAGCCCGAGCCCCGAGTTGGCGACGACGTCGCCGCCGTCGCGCACGGTGGCCACCGTCTCGCCGACCTCTGGTGAGGCGAAGTAGGTGTACGTGCGGCTCCGGCCGGGCGCCACCGTCTGGACCGGATCGCGGCCGGCGGCGACCCCGCCCGACTCCCGGGGGTCGGACGACAACAGGTCGCACCGGATCGAGACGGGTCCGGTGGACGTGTCGTTCGTGAGGCGCAGCTGCACGCAGTCGCCGACGCCCACGTGCAGCACGAGTGGCTCCGGCTGGCGGGCACCGTCTCGGAGGGCGGCGGCATCGGCGGCCAGGGCGAAGATCTTCCCCCGCTTGCCACCCAGCATGGGCAGCGGCACCTCGACCGACGCCAGTTCGAACGCCTTCACCGGAGCACCGGCCGGGCAGACGGCGGTGGGCGGCTGGACCGGGGCCTCGTGCCCCGGCAGGGGGAGCAGCCCTTCGGCGCCGGCCCGGTCGCGGACGCGGAGCAGGCCCCAGCTGCCCTCCCGGAGCTTGAAGGACCGGCCGTTGCCGTAGAGGTAGTCCCCGGGCCGCTTCTGCGGACCGCCGGCGGCCGGCAGAACGAGGTCGAAGCGCTCGGAGATCCCGAGGTGGGCCGTGCTGACCGGACGGGACGAGGCGCTGAACGGCTCGGTGCGGAACCAGTGGCCGTCGACGTGCCAGGTGTGCACCTCGTTGGTGGCGCTGACCAGGCTGCGCACGACGACCGGGTCGCCCACGAACGCGTCGAGCACGGGGGTGGCAGGGTCGCCGTGCGCGTCGCTGCTGAAGGCCAGGGCGGGGTCCCCGCCGCGCTCCTCGAGCGGCTCGGCCCGGAGGTTCAGCGAGCTTCCGGTGG
Source organism: Acidimicrobiales bacterium (assembly GCA_036262515.1). Lineage (GTDB taxonomy): Bacteria > Actinomycetota > Acidimicrobiia > Acidimicrobiales > JAHFUS01. Next base: position 17,601 of record DATAIT010000119.1, read on the forward strand.
ACCGGCCCACGTGCTGCACCGTGCTCTCGTCCTGCACGAACGACACCAGCTCCCGGAAGCTCCCGCCGACGTCGGCGGACACCGCCGCGTTGGTGTGGATGTCGGCGATCGCCCCGCTGCGCAGCTCGGCCCCGGTCCGGGGGTCGTGGTACGTCGAACCGGGCGGTTCGGACACGGGTGCTCCGTAGAGCCCGTGGCGCCATGTCCCGATGGCGTTGACGTGGTCGTGGAAGTAGGCCGTCCCGAACTGGCTGTCGTTGTACCAGCGGTAGCGGACGAACTCGGTGCTCACGATCTCCCCCTGGCCGTGGCCCGCCTGCAGGGGCTCGGCCAGCGTGACCACCGGCCCGTTCACCGCCGCCACCGTGTGGGCCTCGAACGGCTGCCCGGCGTCCATCCCGAGACCGACGACGGCACCGGGTTGGAACCGGTCGGCACCGGTGCCGACGCGCAGCTCGGTCGACCCGGCCGGGGCGGGTGCCGACAGGGCGTCGCCCTCGATGCGATAGGGACGCACGGACTGCTCGTAGTTGAAGCCGGCCACCACGCCGTCGCTGGCCTGCACGTCGAACTGCACGAAGTGGATGTGCATGTTGACCTTGGCGAAGCCATGGCTCTCCGGCGTGTCGTTCATCTCGCTCGTCAGCAGGATGTCGACGCAGTCCTCTCCCGCGTTGGAGCGGATGGCGAGGGGGACGCGCCGGGAGGGGTCGGCCTGCAGCCCGGGCAGGTCCTCCTTGAGGACGTAGAGGAGCCCGCCGGAGTCGACGATGCCCTGCTTCTCGTTGACGGGCACGGGCACGTTCACGGCGTGGACGTCGAAGGTCTTCAGCCGTGTCCCGGCCGGGCACAGGCCCCCGGGCCCGTTGGCGCCCGGGGTCGGTGGATCGTCGCCCCCGGTGCCCGGATCGAGGAACGGCGCCGGCCCGTGGCCCGGTGCGAACGGTGGTCGCTTCCCCAGGTGCGGGCGCAGCAGGGGGAAGGCGAGTCGCCCCGTGAGGGGGTCGAACTCCACCGGCGGCCGGGTCCCGGGCGCTCGGGGGGCGTACCCCGGCCACGACTCGGCCGTCTCGGGCTCGTTGCGGTAGACGTCGCCGTCGCGAGCCCAGTCGAATACGGAGGCGTCGTATCCCCGCGGCCGGCCCCGAGGCGGGAGCTGTGGCTCCACCCAGCTTGCGAGCGTGTCCGCGGTGAGCGTCCGTGGGCCGGCGGTGGTGCCCGCCCCGACGGTGGTGCCGATGAGGTCGTCCGAGGGCACGGCCGGCCGCACCTTGCCGGCGCGGTCCGCCAGCTCCGCCAACGGCGGGAGGGAGTCGGTGGACGCGGCGGGGGTCTGCGCCGTGTTGTACACGCGCCACAGCCCCCACATGCCGGCGAAGTAGTGCTCGGCCACGTGGCAGTGGTAGAGGAAGTCTCCGGCCGACGCCTGGCATCCGCCGCTGCCGCACTCGTTGATCACGTCGAGGGTCTCACCCGGCCCGATGCTCTGCGAGTCGGTGCGCTCGCTCGGCCCCGGGAGGACGGGCGGCGCCTTGTCGAGGCCCTGCTTCGACGGGGGGGTGACCACGCCGGGCTGGCGGCGCCAACGGGTGGCCCCGCCGTGGAGGTGGTGGACGTGGAAGACCTCGGACCCGCCGTGGATCACCCGCTGCCGGCTCGGGTCGCCGAGATAGCTGCGCATGAGCGGCGTGGCCGGGTCGCCGAAGCTGTACGAGCTGTACGCCACCGCCTCGTCGAACGTGCCCCGGCCGACCGGTGTCCGCTCCATCTGGAGAGCGAGGCGGTGGCTGAACGGCTCGCTGCGGTAGTTGAGCGCCCGGCCGTCCGGCCGGTACGCCCCGGTGACGGGATCGACCAGCGGGATCAGGCCGCCGGCGCCGTCGCGCAAGCGGTAGTTCTCGTCGCCCAGCTCGTGGTAGTAGAGGGCGTACTCGCGGAAGTCCGGCTGCCCGGGGACGCTGATGACGGCGTCCCACCCGGCGCGCAGCTCGCGACCGCTGCGCGGGTCCTGCCAGGTCGACCGCCTGGGCTCGACGACCACCGCGCCGAACAGGCCGTGGCTGGTCTGGGTGCGGGTGTCGCCGTGGCTGTGGAAGTAGTGCGTGCCCTCGGCCTGGCCGGGCGGGACCGCCCACTCGTAGCCGACGGTCTGGCCCGGTCGCACCGTGGCCCGCGGGTTGGTGGCGATGGCGGCGCCGCCGTCGCCCTCCACCCGCAGCGGTGCCCCGTGCACGTGGAAGCTGACGGCCTCGTCGCCGGGCAGGTCGTTGCGCACCGACACGCGCAGGCACTCGCCCGGGCGGACCCGCAGCGTGAGCGGCTGGATGGCGTCGCCCTGGAGCCCGGAGGTGACGGCCGGTTGGCCGTCGCCCGCCCGGGCCCGGTCGTTGGCCGCCTCCTCGGACCGCACCCGGTCCAGCTCCTCCTCGAGGGCGAACATGCGTCCCTCGGGGTCGTGGTCGAGGAAGCGGTTGACCGTGATGTCGACGGCGATGGCGACGACCTGGTACCGGCGTTCCGGCGCTCCCTCGGCGCACGAGCCCGCCCGGCCGCCGGTTCCCGGCGCAGCGGCCGCCGGCGCCACCGGCAGGGGAGGCACGGGCGCCGCCGACGAGGGTGGCGCAAGGACGGCGGCGAGCACGAGGAGCGCTCCGGCCAGTGCCGGCGCCCGCCCGCGTCGCATGCGCCCGGCGCGCCACGTCCGATCTGGTCCGGCGCCCACCTACCGCCCTTCAGGAAGCCTTCGCGATGTTCGAGAACCATCGCACCGGTCGTCGATGAGGGCGCGACGTGCGGCCGAACATCGCAGCGATCTCCGTCGAAGGCACTAGCTGACCTTGACGGTGCCTTCCATGTCGGGATGGATGAGGCACAGGTACTTGAACGTGCCCGGCTCGGCGAAGGCGAGCGAGTACTCCAGCTGCCCCTCCGAGAAGGGCGCACCGCTGCTGTGGAAGCCCTGGCCGTCCCAGGTGCCGGCGTCGACGGGCAGCTTCGGCGGCGGGCCGTCGTCAGCGGACCCCTCAGGCCGCGCCGGCGGCGCCGGGATGTCGGGGCTGGCGGCAGGGGTGTAGGCCTTCTTGTTGACCACGAGGACGCCCGAGTCGTCGAACTGCACCCACGGGCGAGCGTCCTCCGGGGCGTTGAAGGCGATGGTGTGGAAGCCGTCGACGGTCCACGTCACCTTCTCGCCCACCTTCACGGCGATCTCTTTCGGGAACACGTTGACTCCCGCGCTCGGGACGGTCTTGTCGGAGGGGAATCCCCCGGCCGGCGCCGTGGCCGCCGTGCTCGTCTGCACCTTGTCGACGTCGGCCTTCACCTTGGCGACGAACTCGTCGAGGTGCATCCGGCCCATGGCCTCGACCTCGTCGGGGCCCGGCACCTTGGTGGCCTTGTCGACGACCTTCACGACCTCGGTCATCTCGGGTCCGTGGACCAGGCACATGAACGCGTACGTGCCGGGTGCCATGTCGGCGGCCAGCCGAAATGTGGCCTTTTGCTCGTCGGCGAGAAAGCCCGAGCTCAGGAAGCGCTCCTTGCCGGTGATCTCGTGCGGCGGTTTCTGGTCGGCCTTGGGACAGGCCTGATCGGTGGGAGGATCGTTCTCCGGCAGGTAGCACGGCTGCGCCGCCGCCTGGACGAAGAAGTCGTCCGGCCCGGCGTCGGGGCTCTCGCTGAAGACGAACGGAACCTTGTCGAGCACGGCCTGGATCTCGGGCGGCGGCGGCTGGTCGGAGTTCTTGTCTATCCGGCTGTAGGCCTGGAGCGCCTCGTCGATGAGCGACCCGATGGCGACGGAATGCGGCTCGCCCGTGAACGTCGAGGCGAACACGAGGGTGTCACCGGGGTGCGCCTCTACCTCGTGGGGGAAGAAGTGGACCCAGGAGGACGCGAAGCCCTCCGTCCTGGCGTCGACGCCGATGGTGAAGGTCTGTCCGCCGGCGCCGGAGCCGCCCGTGGTGGGCGGGGTGGACGAGTCGTCGTCGCTGCCGCAGGCGCCGGCCAGGAGTGCCGCGACCGCGAGAGTCGCCGCCAATCGTCTGCGCATCGCTTCCTCGGTTCTGGTGCCGTCCGCCCGGCCCTTCGCCGGCGGGCAGTGACGGTACCACCGGAGTTTCTCGACCCGACGGCGCGCGTCGTGGCGTCAGCCGTCGTCCGAGAGGTAGCCCGGGTCGGGCGCGTACGACATCCCCGGAGGCTCGTCGACCACGCGCAGGGCCGACTCCTCGGCGCTGAGGGAGTCCTCGTTGCCGAGCGCCTCCTCGATCTCGATGTCGTCGAAGGCACCGATCGTGTCGGGTTGCTCGTGGGCGACGCGCAGCTCGAACGGCTCGCCGAGGAGCTCCTCAGCGGCGGTGGTGCCCCACTGGTCGACGCCCTGGGGGTGGTCCAGGGGCGCCGCCTCGCCTTCCACGGCGTCGACGTCGAGACCCGGGGGGGCCTCGCTCGTGGCAGGGATGCCGTCCTCGACGAGGTCGGGAGCGGGGCGGCTGGAGCCGTGCGAGTGGGCGTGATGGTCGGCCATGGAGACTTCGGTACCCCTCCGGAGGATGCGGCAAGCGGAACGCCGGCCCGGTGGGAGGACGGAGGCGGGGCGCGACGGCTCGGGCGCCGGTGCCGGGGGAGGGCTGACCGGCGCCCGAGACGCGCTCGCCGGCTCGGGTACCCGGGCCGAGACCGGCAGGCACCACCGGCGGAACCGACCGGCGCTCTCGAAGTCGCCGGCAGATCGAAGTCGCGAGCGTCGAAGCGGACCCCCGTCCTGGAGAGCGCTCCTGGTGGGCCCAGGGGTACCCATGTTCGCGGCCGACCAAACCCGACGAGTGCCTCGAACGGCGGCCCGGCGCGTTCGGGTCTTTCCCGGATCTTTCTCCCGCTCGGAGGGAACGAGATGGGCCCGCCCGGCGTTGGAACAGTTCCCCCCCATCGCCTTCCGGGACCGCTCATGCAGAAGCAGCGAACAGACACCCAACCGCAGGAAGACCTGGTCCGGCTGTACCTCAACGAGATCGGCCGGTACCCGCTCCTCACGAAGGCGGACGAGGAGCGCCTCGGTGCCGCGGTCGAGGACGGTCTTGCCGCCGCCGCCGAGCTCGACCGCTCGGGCTCGCATCTTCCGACCTCCCGCCGGCGCGGCCTGGAGGCCCGCATCCGCGCCGGCGAGCAGGCCACCACCGAGTTCTGCCAGTCCAACCTGCGCCTCGTCGTCTCCGTCGCCAAGCGCTACCAGGCGTCGGGCCTCCCGCTGCTCGACCTCGTGCAGGAGGGCAACCTCGGCCTGCTGCACGCCGTGGAGAAGTTCGACTACAAGAAGGGCTTCAAGTTCTCCACCTACGCCACGTGGTGGATCCGTCAGGCCATCACGCGCGGCATCGCCAACACCGGGCGCACGATCCGTCTGCCGGTCCACGCCGGCGACCTGGTCAGTCGGGTGCAGCGCGGCTCGGCCCGACTCGAGGTGCGTCTGGGGCGCAGGCCCACGCCCGAGGAGGTCGGTCGTGAGGTCGATCTCACGCCCGAGCGGGTGGCCGAGGTCCTGGCCATGGCGACGGAGGCCGTATCGATCTCGGCACCGCTGTCAGAGGACGGCGACGGTGAGCTGGGCGACGTGATGGAGGACGTGACCGCCGTGTCACCGCTCGAGCAGGTGCTGGCGGACGCCGTGCCCACCGAGCTGGCCCGGCTCCTCGCCGTCCTCGACGAGCGGGAGCGGGAGATCCTGCGGCTGCGGTACGGGTTGGACCAGGGTCAGCCGCGGACCCTGGAGGAGGTCGGCGAGCGCATGCACCTCACCCGAGAGCGCATACGCCAGATCGAGTCCCGGGCGCTGTGCAAGCTCCGCCACCCGTCGCTCGACACCGGTGCCCGGGACCTCCTCTCGAGCTGAGGCAACGGATCGGGCGCCGGCGCCGGCCCTACGCTTGGGCCCGATGGCCCTCGAGATCGACGTCGACCTGGCCCGGTGCAACGGCTCGGCCGTGTGCGTGCGTCTGGCGCCGGGCGTGTTCCACATCGACCGGGGCGTAGCCCTGGTGATCGACCCCGAGGCGGCGTCCGAGACGGCGGTCGTGGCCGCCGCCCGCGAATGCCCCACGTCGGCCATCACCGTCACGCGGGACGGCGTGCCGGTCACCTGACGTCGCCCGCCCGTCCCGCCGAGCGGTCGGCCACTGGCGGCCGTCTCAGCCCTTGACCAGCCGCTCCACGATGGCGGCGACCGCCAGCATGGCGGGAGAGCCGGCCTCGGTGTCGAAGGGGGCGACGCCCAGCTGGTCGGCCCGCTCGACGGCGGGATCCTCGACCACGGCCACGACGTCGACGCCGAGCACGTCGGCCAGCCTCGTGACGTCGTCGTCGGTGGTCGACCGGTTGGCCACGCCGAGGATGTGCTGCACCCCCATCGACTCGGCCAGCCGGCAGGCCCGGCGGGCGATCTCGACCGACTTGGCGCTCGGCTCGGACACCACCAGCACGGTGTCGTCGGGGCCGGGCTTGGCCCACATGAGGTCGTTGAGGCCGGCCTCGAGATCAGCGACCACCGTGCGGTGATCGGCGGGCAGGGAGCCGAAGAACTGCCGGGTGGTGTTGTGGGAGCCGCAGCACAAGCAGGCGTCGGTGGGCCGCTCGATCTTGCCGGTGGCGATGAGCGTGATGCCGTTGGGCGCCTCCACGCCGTAGCGGGCCAGAAGGTCCTCGGGATCGGGCGTGGGGTCGTTGTGGGTGTGACCGCTGGCCAGGAGGGCGTTGAGGATGGGCTCCATCGTCTCCACCGTGTCGCGCGGGACCCCGATCGAGATGCCGAGGTTCGGGTTGGGATCGGCGTCGACGGCAACGACGGAGTGGCCCGCCTCGGCCAGGCCGCGGATGAGCCCGCCCGCAATGGTCGTCTTGCCGGAGCCTCCCTTGCCCGTGATGGCGATCTTCACAGGGACACCTCCTGGGGAAGGAACAGGTCCGCCAGCTGCTCGATGGCCTTGACGGCCGGCGCGTCCGGGCAGAAGTCGAGGGCGGACACGCCGAGCCGCTCGGCGGCGGCCACGTCAGGGTCGTAAGGGATGCGGACGAGCGGCTCGAGGCCCGGGTGGTCCGGCTCGTCCCGGAAGCGGTTGCCCACGATCGTGGTGGGGACGTCGTCGACGAGCGGCAGCAGGCGCCGGGCGGTGAGGCCCGACCGCCATGCCGGTCCGATGACGACCAGCACCCGTTCGGCGAACGAGTGGTACCGCTCGAACGGCGTGGTGGGACCGGCCTCCATGTCGCCGAGCAGGTCCCAGTCGGGTTCTCCGAAACCGTTGAGGATCTGGCGCATGGCCACCACGGTCTGCTTGGCCGCCGTCTTCTCCAGGCCCTCGATCTTGCCGATGCTGAGGAACTCCACGCCGTCGGGTGCACCCACGGCCGAGCGCTCTACGGCCTGCGCGGGCGTGACTCCCCGCGCCAGTCGCCACCCGTAGGCCGCTCCTGCGTGCTCCTCCACCGACACCGGCACGCCCGTGGCGTCGGGGTTGATGCCGAGGCCGAGGCTGGAAGCGAGCCCAGGAGACGTGTCGAGGTCGGCGGCCAGCACCTTGCGTCCGCGACGGGCCAGCACCCGGCTGAGGGTGGCGGTGATCATGGTCTTGCCGGACCCACCCTTGCCGATCACGGCGAGACGCAGGCCGAGGCGCCGCTGGGCTGCGCCGCGGCTCGCTTCGTCGGTCTTGGCCAGCTCCGAGCGTGCGGCGGCCAGCGCCGCCTCGAGGACCTCGACGTGGGTGTCGAACTCGGCGTTGAGCGCCTGCATGCGCCGGCCGACGGCCCATGACCGAGCCTCACGGAGGTAGCGTTCGACCTGGCGTTCCGCACCCATCCACGCCAGGCAGCGGTCGGGTTGCACCGCCGTGTCCCGAGCCTTCGCGACGAGAGTGCTGACCACGGCCGCCTGGCTGCTCATGTGGTCCAGGAAGTTGCTCTCCCTGGGGTTGCGATTCCCGTCGGTTCCTGCCGCAGCCATGATCCCCTCGTGAATGCGGAACGTCGCAAACCTCAGGGTACCCCCGCCGCATCGGCACCCGTTGTAGCCCGCGACGGCGTCGAGCCCCCGTGCCGGGCTGTCGTGCCGATAGGTTGGCGCGGTGAAGGTAACCATGATGCTCTGCGACGCGGCCCAGGTCGCCGACGGCAAGCTCTTCATCCTCGGCGGCGGCTGGAGCATCACGGGTCCCGATCCGGCGCCGTCCGCCATCGCCCTGAAGCTCGAGGTCGACTGGCACGAGGCGGGTGCCCCGCACCATTGGGAGCTGTTCCTCGTCGACGCCGACGGTCGCGAGGTCCGCTTCGAGACACCGGAAGGGTCGCAGGCGATCGAGATCCGGGGGGACTTCACGGTCCAGCGCCCCCAAGGCGTGCCCGAGGGGACGCCGGTCGATCTGCCCCTCGCCATCAACCTGGGTCCCCTTCCCCTCCCGCCCGGTGGCCGCTACACGTGGCGCTTCACGGTGGACGGCGAGACGGACGAGGCGTGGTCCCTCGGCTTCACCAACCGGCCCGCCCCCACGGCCTGAGGAGGCCGAAGAGGCTCAGTCGGGACCCGAGCCATCGGACTGACGGCGACTCCGCCCCGGCCGCACCACCAGGGGTGGCCGCCGAAACGGCGCTTTGCGGTCGGACGACCAGGGCGCCTGGGGGGCCATGGTGAGCGAGGCGAGGGCGATGAGCGGGGCGTCGTAGTTGACCCGCCAGCCCGTGAAGTCGAGCCACGCCTGGTCGCGATCCGCCTTGAGGGGGACGCCGGCGGCGGCCATTCGGTCGCAGACGTCGTCGTACTCCTCGCGGGTCACGGACACCGGATCGCCCTGCTGTGGATCGGGGTCGTAGGGGATCTGGAAGAAGTCGGCCAGATGGCGCAGGGCCACGTAGCCGGCCCGGATGCAGAGGTCGGCCTCGGGCTCCCGAGGCCCGTCCACGGTCGACGTACGCAGGGCGGCGCCGTCGAGGACGGCGCCGGCCGCCGTGACCCACGACTGCGCCGGCTGGGCCGAGCGGAAGAACACCAGGGCGGGCAGCGACGTGTGCGTCTCTTCCAGGTCGGCGAACCACGTCTCCCAGTCCTTCCAGACCGCGGTGAGGCCGCCGTCCCACCCGATGCGGTGGTAGCGGATGATCATGTTCGGTCCCGAGGGCGGGTTGTCGGCCCGGACCTCGAGGAGGGCGACCGCCACCTCCCGGCGGTTGAACGTGCCATAGAGGCTGGGCAGGTAGGTGATGAGCAGCGCGAGGAGGCCGATGCCCATCCCCGCCTCGGCGAAGCCGAGCGTCTGGCTCGGCAGGTCGCCGACGCGGGACCCGAGGGTGAACAGCGACGAGCCGGAGAGCTCGTAGGCGGCGCGCGCCGACCGGGAACCGAGCCCCCAGTACATGCACGAGAACCCGGCATGGACGATGGCGAGCCACACGGCGGGCAGGAGCAGCATGCTCACAGGGCCGAACAGGGCCATGACGGCGTCGCGCCGCTCATAGCTCGCGTCGCCGCGCATGAAGATGCGCAGGACTCCACGCACCGCCTCGAACACGCCGCGGGCGATGACCGACTGGAGGGCTCGGGGAATCACCATGGTGCGCACCGCCGAGGACACCGACCACGCCACGAGGGCGGCTCCGGCGACGAACACGGCGACCCGTACGGCGACCATCAGGAGGCGGATGCCGTCGCCGCGCGGGGGACCTCCGCGGCCAGGATGGCAGCGGCGGCCAGGTGCCGTACCAGGTCGGCGAGCGATGCGTGGGCGTTGAGGCCGCTGGTGGAGGGCATCACGTACGCGGGGCGCCCGCCGAACGGCTGCGGCTGCCTCCCGGCGACCGCCCCGCGGTCGACGGCCACTCGCCAACCGGCCAGCCCGACGAAGCAGATCGCCGCCGGCTCGAGCCACCGCACCAGTCGCTCCACCCGGGCGGCTCCGACTCGGTACTCGGCGCCAGTGAGCTCCGCGGCGGCCACGGTGGCCCGCTTCACGAGGTCGGTCATGCCCACGCCACCGGTGGTGAGCGCATGCTGGGGGTCGCGGTCGCGCCGGACGACGCCGGCCTCGAGGGCGGCCGGCCAGAAGCGGTTGCCGGGACGGGCGTAGCCGACCCCACGGTCCGCCGAGTACAGGCTCGGGTTGAGCCCGCAGACGAGGAGCCGCATACCGGGACCGACCATGTCGGGCAGCGTCCGGGCCCGGGTGGCCCGGACGACCAACGACCGGGGCGTTGCATCGACGCCGTCCACCGAGAAGCCGGCGCCGGTCACCACGGCCGACAGCTCGTCGGCGCACCACGCGTCGTCGGCGTCGCCCGCTGCGCCGCCGCGACCCTCGCCCTTGCGCGCCGGCGGGACGCAGAGCCGGAGGGCGTCGCCGGGAGCGAGCCGAGCATGCATCGACGCGAGGACGACTGGCAGGCGCTCCCGGGGGATGCGCAGGGTCGATGCAGAGGTGCGGGGCGCTTCTGGCACAGGCGAGGGACGGTACTGCCAGGCGGCGGGGGTGGCCGTAGTCTCCCGCAATGCGATCACTTCGGCGGACGGTCCTGTCGGCCGCAGCTGCGCTCGCGCTGCTCGTTTCAGGCGCGTGCTCGGACGACGGGAAGGGAGCGGGCAGCCCGTCGGCGGCCCAGGCGGCGCTGGCCGGGGCGCCGGACAAGACCATTGCGGCCGGATCGGCCAGCATCGCCGTCAAGGCGTCCGTCGAGGGCCAGACGCGAGGCACGTTCGCAGGGACGGGGGCCTTCGCCTTCGAGAGCGAGAAAGGTCGTCTCGAGCTGGACCTCGGCCCGCTCGGGCTGGCCGGGGCGTCGAAGACGGAGGTGCTCCTCGACGGCGACGTGGTGTACCTCAAGCTCGGCGGTGCACTTCCGGGCCTCGGTTCACGCCCGTGGGTGCGCATCGACCTCCGCTCCCTCGGCAAGGGTCAGGGCGACGCCATCGAAGCCTTGCGCCAGCTGCGGGCGAACGATCCGCGCGCCGTGATCAACGAGCTCCGGGGCGCGACGGGCGACGCGGCCGTCGTCGGGACGGAGTCCGTGCGGGGCACGGCCACGACGCACTACCGGGCGACCGTCGACCTCGACAAGGCGGCGTCGTCGTCCCCGGCCGGTGCGCGTGGCGAGGTGGCCGAGGTGGCCAGGCAGCTCGGGACGTCGAAGCTTCCCATGGAAGTGTGGCTCGACGACGGGGGGCGCATCCGGCGCCTCGGGTACACGATCGACCTGGCCGATCTGGCCGAGGGTGCACCGGCCAAGGGCGCCGGCGTCGGCACCGTGGTGGCCACGCTGGAGCTGTTCGATTTCGGAACCGACGTGACCGTCACACCGCCTCCGGGTGACCAGGTCACCGATCTGGCACAGCTGCTCGGCGGCTCCCGGTAGGACTGTCGACGGCGTCGCCCGGCGGCCGGCAAAGCGGCGCCGGGCAACGCCCGGTTGCCGTCGAGCCCACTTTCGAGTGGATCGGAGCTTCTCCGGCGGATTTCGGCGAGAATTCTGGTTCCGCACAAAACCCTTGCAGCGCAAGGAAAATTCGTATCGGACACTGAGAAAGCCTTGTGGAGCAAGGGATTCCGATGGGGAAATGCTTGACCTGGGGGCCTTGTTCCTCTTTGATTTGTGGCTGTACTTCCCCATTCCAGGAGGATGCCGTGAACAAGGCTGATCTGATCGAGAAGGTCAGGGAGGTTGCAGGCCTCTCGAGAAGCCAGGCCGAGTCGGCGGTGGACGAGGCGCTCGAGTCCGTGATGTCGGCGGTGAAGGCCGGCGAACGGGTCACGCTGTTCGGCTTCGGCACGTTCAACCCTTCGGCGCGTGCTGCCCGCACCGGCCGCAATCCGCAGACCGGCGAGGCCGTGAAGATCCCCGCCTCCAGGGGAGTCCGGTTCTCACCCGCCGCTGCGTTCAAGGCGGCGCTCAACCCCAAGGCGGCCGGCAAGAAGGCCGCCCCCGCCAAGAAGGCTTCGAAGTCGGCGTCCGCCGCGAAGGCGAGCAAGTCGGCGTCCGCCAAGAAGGCCGCCCCCGCCAAGAAGGCTGCGCCGGCCAAGAAGGCGTCGCCGGCCAAGAAGGCGGCCAAGTCCACCAAGAAGCGCTAGCGAAAGGCGGGACAAACGATGAGCCCAGCAGCGAAGAAGGCACCCAAGAAGGCGAGCGGTTCCACCAAGTCCGTTGCCAACGCCGGGTTCGACGCCCCGTCCAAGGCCACCGCCGGCAAGGCCCGGGCCCGCAAGACGTCACCCGGCGCCTCCGGCCGGGCGGCGTCGGCGCCGGCCAAGAAGGCGGCTGCCCCGGCCAAGACGAGCCCGGCGAAGAAGGCGCCCGCCAAGAAGGCGCCGGCCAAGAAGGCGGCGCCGGCGAAGAAGGCTCCGGCCAAGACGTCGACCCCCGCCAAGAAGGCCCCCGCCAAGAAGGCGCCGGCCAAGAAGACGCCGGCCAAGAAGACGCCGGCGAAGAAGGCCCCCGCCAAGAAGGCGACGGCCAAGAAGGCGTAGGACCGGGGCGCGGCCTGGCCGTCGCCGGGTGTCGCCGGCGGCCTGTTGACCGCGCCGGCGACTACAGCTTGGTGATCAGCTTGAACGCCTCGCCGAGGGGAAGACCGGCCATCCGTCCGTGCTCGGCCAGTCGTTCCACCATCCGCGCCTGGAATGCGTCCCGCTCGTCGGCGGCATCGGGGTCGCCGATGTCCATCGTCGAGCGGAACTGGCTGCGGTGCTCGAGCAGCGCGGCGAGCTTGGCGTCGTCGTAGCCGGAGGCGTCTTCCACGTGGTCGATCTCGTCGGCCTCCCACAGGAGGAGGGCCGCCGGGCGATGGGGCGGGAGGCCGTGCTCGGGGAAGAAGTGGGGATCGCGGGCGCCGACGATGCCGTCGGTGACGAGGAACCCGGCGTTGCGGTGGTCCGGGTGGAGGCGGTAGCGCTTCCACGGGTCGTGCCCGAGCACCACGTCGGGCTTGATGCGGCGGATGCACTCGGCCACGCGGCTCTGCTCGGCGTGACCCGACGCCAGCTCGCCGTCGGTCCACCCGAGGAACTCGACGCGTCCTTCTCCGCCGAGCGCCCGTGACGCGGCCCGTTGTTCCTCCCGACGGACGGCCACCAGGGCGGCCAGGTCCTCGTCGGGGTCCCAGGAGCCCTTGGAGCCGTCGGTGCACACCAGGTGGTGGATCTCGCACCCCGCCGCCGCCCACTTCGCCAGGGTGGCGCCGCACCCGAACTCCACGTCGTCGGGGTGGGCGCCGACGGCGAGCGCTCGGCCGGGTACGTCGAGGTTGCTGCTCACGAACGTGGTCACTTGGGGGTCGCCTCCGTTCCCGATACCGCCGCCGTCAGCCGGACGGGCGGGTCATCCTGGCACCGGGTCGAGGCGGCCTGCGACCACGGTCCCCACCCACTCCAGGTCGGCCGGTACGTCGATGTCGCGACCGAGCAGCGGCTCGCGCACCACTCGCAGGGCCAGCCCCAGACCGAGCGCGGCAGCAGCGTGCCTGGAGAATGACCGCGGGCCGTACGAGAACGGGAACCGGCTGCCCGCAGGCACGCACGCCACGTTGGTGCCGTCGTCGCGGTGGTCGGGGACCAGGGTGACACCGGGGAAACGGGCGAGCCAGGCGAGATCGGCGGCGAGGGGGAGGTCGGCGTGGGCCACGATGACACGTTCGGCCCCGTCGTCGGCCAGAGCACGGACACCTTCGCCGACCGCCCCGTCGAGGCCCTTTCCGGGGGCCCACACGACCCGCGCGCCCTGCGCCGTCGCCCACCTCGCCACGCTGGTGTCGTCGCACACGACGGCCACCGGAAGGTCGCCCGCGGCACGGATCACCGAGGTGGCCATGGAGCGCACCAGCTCCTGCCTGGGGCCCGGGGCCAGCGCCGGTGCCAGTCGCAGCTTGGCCACGTCGAACGCCTTCACGGGCACGAGGACGGCGACGGCGGGAAGCGTGCCCCTCCTCAGGTGACGACCTCGAAGACGCGCACGAGCGGCTCCTGCCGCAGCAGCTCGAAGACGCGGACCTGGGCCTCCTTGGCGGCGCGCGACTCCATCGCCTCGCCCATGGACTCCAGGCGGTCCCACCGGGACACGGCGGCGCACTCGACGAGGCCGCCGGGATGGTGGTCGACGGCCACGACGAGGTCGATGCTCGTGCACCCCGGGAACTGGCGGTAGGCCGGGAGGATATCGTCGGCGAACAGCCGGCGGATCTCCTCGAGATCGGCAGGGTCCACGGCGGTCTGGAACATGCGCAGGAACGTCGTCACGGCGTCCATCCTGTCTTCGAGAACATCCCGGCCAGGGCGGTGCTCGTGTGCAGCCGCATGGACTGGCGGTCGAGCTCGGCGGCCACCCGTTCGCCGACACCGGGGTAGCGCAGCGTGATGCGGATGAGGTCGGGGGTGACCTCGATGAGGTTGTACGACGGGCGGGTGTAGCCGCGGAGGCGGTACGACGAGACGGTGCCCGAGTTCACCAGCAGCGTGTCGTTCAGCAGCCACACGTGGGGCACGTGCTTGTGCCCCGACAGCACGAGGTGCACGCCCAGCTCGGACAGCAGCGTGAGCACGTCGCCCGAGTCCCACACCGTGTTCCGCTCGCGACCCGTGCCCGGGACGGGCACGAGGTGGTGGTGCAGCACGAACGTGCGCACGTCGGCCTCGCCGGCGAACTGGTGGCGGATCCAGTCGTAGCGCTCGCGGCCGACCTCGCCCTCGGCCAGGTCCGGCTTCGACGAGTCGATGGCCACGACCCGCATGGAGAGCGAGTCGCCGCCCTCGACGCGCAGGACGCTGTCGCCCTTTCCCCCGATGCCCTCGCCGATGCCGAAGGTGTCCCGGAAGTGCAGGTAGCCCACGTTCTTCGAGTCGTGGTTGCCGGGGATGACGACGGTGCGCAGGCCGCCGGCGAACAGCGGCTCGAGGTGGCGGTGGGCCTCGCGGAACTCGTGGGCGTACCCGTCGGTGGTGAGGTCGCCCCCGACCACGACGAGGTCGGGACCGAGGGCGGTGATCTCGGCCACCGCCGCGTCGAGGAGGGCGCCGTCGAAGAACGGCGAACCGCAGTGCAGGTCCGACAGCTGGGCGATGACGAACTCCTCCCGCACCACGCCGACGAGTGTAGGGGCGCCTCCGAACGTCTCCCTGGCGGGGTAGCGCCGGCGGTCCGTATCGTGAAGCCGTGGGCACCAGGGTGGCGGTACTGGGCGCGGGCTCGTGGGGCACCACGGTCGCCGCCCTCACCTCGCGCAACGTGGCCACCGTGCTGTGGGCCCGCCGGCCCGAGCTCGCCGCCGCCATCAACGCCGGGCACCGCAACCCCGACTACCTGCCGGAAGCGTCGCTCCCGGAAGCACTGGTGGCCACGGCGTCGGTGGAGGAAGCGCTGGCCGGTGCGTCGGTCCTCGTCATGGCGGTCCCCTCGCACGGCTTCCGAGCCATCCTCGAGCGGGCCCTGCCGTACCTTGCGCCCGGGACGCCGATCGTGAGCCTCACCAAGGGCCTGGAGGAGGGCTCCAGCAAGCGGATGACCGAGGTCATCGCCGAGGTGGCGACCGGCTCGCCGGCCGGCGTGCTCACGGGCCCGAACCTGGCGGGCGAGATCATGGCCGGCCAGCCCGCCGCCAGCGTGGTGGCCCTGGAGGACGAGGGCTTGGCGGCGGAGATCCAGCGCCTGGTCGGGACCGACGGGTTCCGGGTGTACACGAATACGGACGTGGTCGGGTGCGAGGTCGCCGGGGCCCTGAAGAACGTCACCGCCATCGCATCGGGCATGGGCGACGGGATGGGCTTCGGCGACAACAGCCGCGCCGCCCTGATCACGCGCGGCCTGGCAGAGCTCACCCGTCTGGGCACCGCCCTGGGCGGTCAGCCGCAGACCTTCCCCGGCCTGGCCGGCATGGGCGATCTGGTGGTGACGTGCATCTCCCGTCGGAGCCGGAACCGCCATGTCGGCGAACAGCTGGGTCGAGGGCGGAGCACCTCCGAGGTGCTGGGCGGGATGAAGATGGTGGCCGAGGGCGTGAAGACGTCCCGCACCGTGCTGGACCTGGCTGCGACCGTGGGCGTGGAGATGCCGATCGCCGAGCAGGTCGTGGCCGTCCTCTACGACGGCAAGACGGCGGCCGAGGCCCTCCCCGCCCTCATGCAGCGCGAGGCCAAACCGGAGCACCAGCCCGTCCGGCCCGTTCCCGCCGTCTGAGCGGAGGCACCCACACCGGCTCCGGGGCCGGCGATCGCTCGGCGGTGCGCTCAGTCGAGGTGGAGGGTGGCGAACGCCCACGGGTCGAGCTGCACGGACCCGTCGAACGGAGCGAGCGGCCGGCCCCGCAGGTCGACCACCCAGCCCGACCGCCCGTCGACGTGCATGGTGGTGGGCGAGGCGGTGGGGTTGAACACCCGGACCTCGAGGGTGCCGCCGACGCGCCGCACGGCCGAGACCTCGGCGCCTTCGACAGCGAGACCGGTGCCCGTCGGGGGCCGGTGACCGCCGCCAGCGGCGTCGACGACGAGCAGCGGCAGGAAGGCGTCGTCGGCCAGGGCGTAGGGATCGCCCTCGCCGACGTGCACGGCGTAGCGGGCCTCGACAGGGCCGAGCATCTGGGGGCCCTCCAGCCGATCGGGCGGTCCGGCCGGCAGTGGTCGGGTGAGCATCTCCACCCTCGACAGCATGCCGGTGGCCCGCAGGAGCGTCAGGGCCAGCGCTCCGGCGGTGCCCTCCTCCACGCCGACGAGCTCGTACTCCAGGAGGCCCTCGTGCACGACGGTGAGCCCTCCGGCCTGTACGAACCGCCGCGAGGGAAAGGTGGGCAGCGGGACCTCCGTCGGGCCGCCCTCGGCCTCCAGGCCCCGTTCCACCACGGCGAAGGCGCACTCGGCCCGGCTGCACGTCGAGCGCTGGGGCAGGGGGAACTGCACCCGCAGGCGGTGGTCGCGGCACGGGTTGTCGAACGTCGTGTGGACGCGCACCAGGCGCTCGTCCGCCCGCACCTCGACCACGGTCGTCACCGCCACCGTGCGGGCGCCCGTGCGCGAGCGCGTGGCGTCGTCGATGCGCTCGGGCCAGGTGAAGGTGCGCACGATCCGCAGCCGGCCGCGCACGGGTCCCCCCTCCACGAGCTCGACGGCCACCGCCTCGGGGCGGTCGACCACGACGTCGTTCTCGGGCGGCGACCAGTTGTACGTGTCGCCGTGGTCGCCGCTGTCCACGAGCCGGTCGAAGCCGGCCAGGCCGTCGAGCGAGAACGTCCCGTCCGCAGGGTCGACGTCGACGCGCACGAGGCCGTTCGCCAGGGTGGTGGCGCCCTCGGCGCGCACGGGCCCGGCCGGTGGCCGGCCCGGCGCCCACGCTGCCCAGCCGTAGCCGGGCACGTCGTCGACCCGGGCCAGCACACGACGCGAGGGCGGCTGGAGGATCCGCACCCGCACGTCGGTGTCGGGGCGGGCGTCGGCGCGTCGCTGGAGGTCGCGCTTGGCCGGCTCGACCAGGAACTCGGTGCGCAGGCGGGCGTCGGCATGGAGGACGACGTCGAGACGACGGTCCGTCTCCTCGGCCTCGACGGCGTTGACGTAGGTCGTCGGGTCCAGTTGCTGGCTGCGGATGCCGGCCAGGAGACGGCCGAGGTCGCTCGCCCTGACGGTGCGATCCAGGAGTACGGCTCGCCGCTCCTCGACCACCTGGGCCCCGGGCAGGTCCCCCTCGCCCGGTACGGTGAGCTCCACCAACCCGCCGCGCCGGCGGGCCGACGGGTTCACCACCACGGGCCCGGCGTCGGCCATCGAACCGGACAGGGCGACGAGGGCTCGCTCGGTGAGCCCCTCGGCGATCTGGCGGGCCTCCGCGAAGCGGTGGAGCACGGCGGCGCCCACCTCGTCGGCCGAGCAGGCGCAGATCGAGTCGTGCGCCGAGTTGCGGATCACCTCCTTCCAGGCCAGCGCCAGCAGGGAAGCCGGCCACGCCGCCGGCGGGACCCACAGGGCCGAGAGCGGCTCGGCCAGGCGCTCCAGCGCCCGCTCCGTGCGGGCGGCCGCCTGCTTCACGTCGACCCGGTTCGACGCCACGCCCATCAACAGGTTGGCCCGTGCGCCCGAGCGGAGCTCTCCGGACCATGCCGCCAGCCCTTCGCCTGGCGCGGCGGCCAGGTACTCGGCCAGCGAGGTGACCTCGAGCCGGTAGTCGTCCTGGATGCCGTTGGCCTCGGCGACCACACGGCCGAGCCAGGGCTGGGGCACCTGGTGGTCGGTGCCGTTCATGAGCAGCATCCCGTCCAGCAGGAACGTCCCCACCGCCGCCTCGTGGGTGGCGATGCGGGCGAGCAGAGCCTTCGCGTCGTCGGGGATGGCGGCGCCGTTGCCGTAGCCGTGCAGCAGGTACTCGGCCCGCACCGTCGAGCCGTCGGGCGCCGACCACCGGAAGGCCGACCGGTCGACGGCCGCCGGGACGCCCCGCCACACCACGGCGTGGTCGAAGCCGGCGTGGCGGAGGATCTGCGGCATCTGGGCGATGTGGCCGAACATGTCGGGCAGGTAGCCGACGTCAGCGGCGCCGCCGAACGCGGCCGCCCGCTCCATGCCGAGCTGGAGGTTGCGCACGATGGTCTCGCCCGAGACCCCGAACTCGTCCATGAGGACGTACCAGGGGCCCATGGCCATGCGCCCGCTGGCACCGAGGCGCCGCAGGCTCGCCTCGGCGGCGGGACGGACCTCGAGGTAGTCGTCGACCACGGCCATCTGGCCGTCCAGCAGGAAGCGTGCGTACCCGAGGTCGGTATCCAGCAGCGGCAGGAACTCGTCGAGGAGGTCGACCAGGCGGAGGCGGAACGTCTGGAACGGCGCGTACCACTCCCGGTCCCAGTGGGTGTGCGGCACGATGGCGACCCGCCGCGGTGCCGTGCGTGGCGTGGGGGTGTCCCCCTCGGTCATGGCAGCACCGCCATGCGACGACGGTACAGCGGTCGACCGGGCCGGGGCCTTCGATCCCGGCTCCCGGGCCCGACGCCTACTGTCGCCGCCGAGACCCCCGTTCCCGCCTGCGGAGGAGTGGTGATGACCGATCCGTTCGACGGCGCTGCGCACGTCCAGGTGACCACGGCGGCGGCGAGCGTCCAGGAGGCGGACGCCGTGGCTGCCGCCGTGCTCGACGCCCGCCTGGCCGCCTGCGTCCAGGTCGTCGGGCCGGTCCGCAGCCGCTTCCGGTGGCGGGGACGGGTGGAGTCGGCCGAGGAGTGGCTGTGCGTGATCAAGACCACGGGGGCCGCGGCCGGCGCCGTCACCGACGAGATCGCCCGGATCCACAGCTACGACACCCCGGAGATCACGGTGACCCCCATCGTGGGCGGTCTCCCGTCGTACCTGGCGTGGATCGACGCCGAGGTGGACCCGGGCGGCGGAGCCGGCGGGCCGGGCGGCGAAGCCGGCGGGCAGCCCGGCCCATAGGCCCGGTACCGGCCGTACGCTTGGCCGATGACCGTCACCGACCTGAAGTTGACCGAGTGGACGTCGTGCGGTGGGTGCGCGGCGAAGTGGGGAGCGGCCCCACTCAACGCGCTGATCCGGGAGCTGGCCGCCAGCTCCGCCGATCTTCTCGTCGGGCTGGCACCGTTCGACGACGCCGCCGTCTACCGGCTCACCGACGACCTGGCCCTTGTCTCGACGACCGACTTCTTCCCTCCACTGGTCGACGATCCCGCCGACTTCGGCGCCATCGCCGCCGCCAACGCGTGCAGCGACGTCTTCGCCATGGGCGCCCGCGTCGTGCTGGCCCTCAACATCTCCGCCTTCCCCGAGCGACTCCCGGTCGAGGCAGTGGCCGCTGTGCTCGGAGCGGCCGGTGCGGTGGTGGCGGAGGCGGGAGGCGTGGTTGCGGGCGGCCACACGATCCGTTCCGACGAGCCGATCTTCGGGTTGGCCGTGCAGGGTCTCGTCCATCCCGACAAGGTGTGGACGAAGGCCGGCGCCCGTCCCGGCGACGCCATCGTGCTCTCGAAGCCCCTCGGTACCGGCATCCTGCTGGCCGGCGGGCGGCCGGAGGAGAAGGCGTCGGCCACCGCCCGCATGCGCACGCTCAACCGGGCCGCGGCCGAAGCGCTGTCGGCGCTGGGAGACGGCGCCCCCCACGCCGTCACGGACGTCACCGGCTTCGGGTTGTTCGGCCACGGCTGGGAGATGGCGGAGCGATCCGGTGTGACGCTGCGCTTCCGCGCCTCCGACCTCCCGCTGTACGACGGCGCGCTGGCTGCGGCGGAGGCCGGCGTGCGCACCGGTGGCGATCCGAGGAACCGGGCCCATCTCGACGGACGCGTGACGTCCGCCGCCTCGCCTGCGATCGACGCCCTCGGCTACGACCCGCAGACCTCGGGCGGGCTGCTGGCGTCGGTATCCTCCGCCGATGCGGCCCGGCTGGCCGATGCCGGCTTCGTCACGATCGGCGAGGTCGTCGACGGGCCGGCCGGCGTCGACGTCGTCTGATCCCGGCCGGCCGGCCACGGCCCGACCGGGCAGCCGGCGGTAACGTCCCGACGATGGCGACCTCGCGCCAGCAGCTCCGGCCCTCGCTGCGCCCCAAGGCGCCGACGCTGGCCCTCGAGCGCGCTCTGTGGAGCAGCGGGCACGAGGTGGTCGTCGGCGTCGACGAGGTCGGTCGCGGCGCGTGGGCCGGACCCATCAGCGTGGGCGCCGCCGTGCTCCCGGTCGACAAGCGGGTCTACAAGGTGCGCGACTCGAAGATGCTCACCGAAGCCGAGCGGGAGCGGCTGTTCGACCGGGTCGCCTCGTGGTGCCGGGCCTGGGCCGTCGGGCACGCCACCCAGGTCGAGTGCGACACCCTGGGCATGTCGGAGGCCCAGCGCCTGGCCGCCCGCCGGGCGGTGAGCGGCCTCGGCCTCGAGCCGGACCACGTGCTCATCGACGGCCGGTGGGACTTCGTGGGCAAGGGGCCGTCGGCCACGACCCGGATCGTCAAGGGTGACGCCACCTGCCTGTCGATCGCCGCCGCGTCAGTCCTGGCCAAGGTGACGCGCGATCGCATGATGCGCAGTGAGGCTCCGCACTACCCGGGATACGACTTCGAGCTCAACAAGGGGTACCCGTGCCCGCGCCACAAGGCGGCGTTGAAGGCGTGGGGCCCCACGTCGATCCATCGCCGCACCTGGGTCTTCATGGACAACCTGCCCTGGGGCGTCCGGCCCCCTGCCGACCCCACCCAGCCGATGCTCGAGGACGCCCCGACCACGTGACGGCGGCACGGGCGGCGAGCCGGATCCTGCTGGTGACCACCATGGCCGTGTTGGCCACCGCAGGGTGCGCGCAGCCGGAGGGTCCGAAGCTGGGCGACCCGTCGTCGGAGGCGGCCGGCAATCTCACCGGACCGGCGGTCGGCACGAAGCTCGACACCGTGACCGAGGGCAAGCTCACCGCCTGCACCGCCGTCCCGGATGCGCCGTTCGCTCTCGAGGCCGACGGTGAGCTCGACGGCATCGACATCGAGCTGGTGCGGGCGGTCGCCGGCCGCCTCGGCCTCTCCCCGACGTTCGTGACGACCGACGCCGGTGCCGTCTTCGACGGTCTGGCGGCCAAGAAGTGCGACATCGTGGCGTCCTCGGTGACGATCACCGAGGAGCGCCGCACGACCCACGACGTCTCCGTCGCCTACTTCCGCGTCGACCAGTCACTGCTGGTCCGCTCGGCCGACCGGTCGAGGTACCCCGACCTGGCGTCGTTGGCGGGTCGCACCGTCGGCGTCCTCGGGTCCAGCCGAGGAGCGGGCTACGCGAAGGCGAATGCCAAGGGCGCCACCGTCACGGAGTTCCCGGGGACCGACGAGCTGCTGAACGCCCTGGCGTCGGGGCGGGTCGACGCCGCCCTCCAGGATCACCCGGTCAATGCCTACGACGCCACGAGGACCGGAGAGACGGTCGTGGTCGAGACGTTCAGGGATTCCGGCGACGAGGAGTACGGGTTCGCGATGGGAAAGGGCCGTTCCGAGCTCAAGGCGGCCATCGACGGTGCGCTGGCCCAGGTGAGCTCCGACGACACCTACCCGACCATCCTGAGACGATTCCTCGGCGACACGGCCGGCCAGCTCTGACTCCGGGCCCGGCGCCGGGCCGAGGACGGTTGCACGCCCACCCCCACCATCCGCTCGGCCACCGGCTCCCGTTGCTACCGTCCCCCCGAGGATCGCAGCAGGAGCTATTGGACGGCGGTCTTCCACCAACAAGCAAAGGGACGATTGCGATGGCGAAGAAGTCGCCGCCTCCGAAGGGAGCGGCACGTACCCGTTCGGGCATGACCGACGCGCACAAGGCGGCGCTGGCCGAGGGGAGGGACCAGGGACGGGCGGTGCGCCGCTACCTCGAGGCCCTCGAGCAGCACCGCCCCAAGCGCGGCCGCAAGCGCACGAAGGAGTCGGTGGAGCGGCGGCTGGCCGCCATCGAGGGCGGCCTCGCCACGGCCGACCCATTGGCGCGCCTGCTGATGATCCAGGAGCGGCTCGACCTTCAGGCCGAGCTGGCCGGCATGGACGGCGAGGGCGTGGACCTCGGCAAGCTCGAGGACGAGTTCGTCGCCTCGGCCGCCGCCTACGGGAGTCGGCGGGGGATCACCTACTCGGCGTGGAGGGCGTCCGGCGTGACGCCGGCCGTCCTGCGCCGGGCCGGCATCACCCGGTCGACCTAGCCGTCCGCCGTTCCCTTGACGTCCGCCGGTCACCCGCCGTACGCGATGAGGTCTCCCGGCTGGCACTCCAGCGCCTCGCACAGTGCTGCGAGGGTCGAGAAGCGGATGGCGCGCGCCCGGCCGTTCTTCAGCACGGACAGGTTCACCACGGTCACGTCGACCCGCTGGCCCAGCTCGGTCAGCGTCATGCCGCGCGCCTCGAGCAGCTCGTCGAGGTGGACGGTGATGCCGTGCTCGGTGGTGAATCCCACCTATACGGTGCCCTCGATGTCGTCGCGCATGCGCGATCCGCGGGCGAAGACCTCGGCGAGCACGAAGACCCCGAGCCCGGCCAGAGGCCCCGACCACGACAGCGCCAGCGGCGAACTGAGGTCGCGGGCCGACGAGGTCGATGCCGCCAACGCCGACGACAGCGCGCTGGTGACGATGGTCACGACCGGCGCTCCGACGGCAAGGAGCAGCCCCATGGTCCGCAACCGGCGGACGTTGGTGGTGGTGAACGGATCACCGTCGCGCACCGAACGTAGGAGTCCCCGCAACAGCCACAGTCCGCCCAGCACCAACGCGATCGGCCCGAGGTCCCGGGCGAGGGCCAGCGCGAGCTGATTGGTGCTGGCGTCGTCGATCCGCAGCGTCACCGGCACGGTGACCGGCACGCGTACCTCCGGAGGGAGGGCCCGGATGCGGTCGACGGGCGCCGTCTGATGGACGACGACCCGGTGGTCCCTGTGGAGGGCACCGTCGATCGAGACGCCCACCAGAGCGATCAAGAAGGCGACGACGAGGGCCAGAAGGAGCGTCACGAGTCGCGCTGCGATCACGGGTGCACGAGCTGGTTGCTTCGGACATCTGCCTTCGCCTCTCCATCGACTTTCGTTACTATCGAAGAACGATACCATCGAAAATCGATATGTCAAGAGGCGAGCTACGACATCTCCTGCCCGATCTCCTCGCCCACGTCGGACGCCCCGTCGTCCATCAGCCCGACTTCGAGCTCCTCGCGGCTCGTGACCGGATCGTCCTCCTCCTCGGCCGCCTCCTCCTCGACTTCGTGCTGTGTCCTCGCTTCGGGATCGGGCTCGTTCATGGCACAGTTCTACCCATGAGCGGGCCCGCCATCGCCATCGCCCTGTTCCCGGGGGTGGAGGAGCTCGACTGGGTCGGCCCGTGGGAGGTCCTCTCGAGCTGGGCCCGCAAGTGGCCCGACGACGGCGCCACCGTGTTCACGGTCGCCGACGCCACCGGCGTCATCCGGTGCGCGCAGGGTGCCGGCGTGGTGGCGGACCACACTTGGGAGACGGCTCCTGCGTACGACGTCCTCTTGTACCCGGGCGGCCCGGGCCTGCGGCCGCTCCTCGACAACGACGTGGTCCGCACGCGCGTCCGGACGGCGGCCGAAGCAGGCACGGTGCTGGCCAGCGTCTGCACCGGCGCGCTCGTGCTGGCCGACGCCGGCGTCCTCGACGGCAAGCCGGCCACCACGTACTGGTCGTCGTTCGATCACCTGATGGCGCTCGGGACCGACATCGAGCCCCGGCCGGGCGACCGTTACGTCGACGCCGGCGCGGTGGTCACGGCCGCCGGTGTGTCGGCGGGCATCGACATGGCCCTCCATCTGGTCCGCCGCTTCGGGTCGGAGGAGCGGGCCCGAGATGTGCGCCGGTTCATCCAGTACGACCCCCAGCCGCCGGTCTGAAGGCGTCGGGACGGCGATGGACACCACCGAGCTGCGCGTCGACACGTCCGGTCGCCAGGTCACCGACCTCACCGACGAGGTCTCGCAGTTCTGCTCGGGCCGGGGGGACGGAATGGTGAGCGTGTTCGCCCCCCACGCCACCGCCGGGGTGGCCCTGATGGAGACCGGGTCGGGCTCGGAGCACGACCTCGGTGAGGTGCTGGGTCGGCTGCTCCCGCGAGACGACCGCTACCGGCACCGCCACGGGTCGCCAGGCCACGGCGGCGACCACGTGCTGCCCGTACTGGTCAGCCCGTCGCTCGTCATCCCGGTCCTCGGGGGTCGCCCGGCGCTGGGTGCCTGGCAGAGCGTCGTGCTCGTCGACCCCAACGACGACAACCCGACGCGAACCGTCCGCCTCAGCTTCCTGAGCGCCTGAGCGGGGGATCCCCGGCATCTCCGAGGCCGGCGTCAGGCCGCCGGTCCGCCGCCGTCCTGGGGAGGCAGGAGCGTGTGGGCGAGGGCCAGTGCGGCGGCCGCGTCGCTCGTCGACCGTCCTGCCAGCCACGCGGCCAGCGGCGCGTTCTTCCGCTCGGTGCCGTG
Source organism: Acidimicrobiales bacterium (assembly GCA_036262515.1). Lineage (GTDB taxonomy): Bacteria > Actinomycetota > Acidimicrobiia > Acidimicrobiales > JAHFUS01. Next base: position 42,546 of record DATAIT010000119.1, read on the forward strand.
GGCGACCACCCGGGCCAGATCGAGGATGGCATCGACCTCGGTCCCGTCGAGCGGCGACAGGCCGAGGGCGGCGGCGTAGCGGTCCAACCAGTCGTCCATGCGCCCATCCTGGCTCGCCGGCACCGGTCGTGCGCGCCGGCCCGTCCGCCCATACTGCGCGAGACTGCGGCCACGGGAGCTCGGACGGACCGGGCTGAGAGGGCGCTTCGGGACTCGCCGTTCCCGAGCCGGCGCCGACCGCTGAACCTGATCCGGGTAATTCCGGCGGAGGGAGTGACGCACGTGGCGACCAGGTCGAAGGTGTACGTCGAAGGCGCGCACGGCGTGCGGGTGCCGTTCGCCGAGGTCCGGCTCGGGGTCTCACCGGACGGCGCGCCCAACCCGCCGGTCCGGCTCTACGACACCAGCGGGCCCGGCTCCGACCCCACCGCCGGGCTGCCGCCGCTGCGGCTCGATTGGATCCGTGGCCGCGGCGACGTGGAGGAGCACACGGGTCGCTCGGCGACGGTGCGCGACGACGGGCGGGCGGCCGTGCGTCGCGCCCGCAACGGGAGCGGCACCGCCACCGGGCCGGAGGCGTTCACGCCTGCCCACCCCCGGTTGCCGATGCGCGCCAAGCCGGGGAGGAACGTCACCCAGCTGCACTACGCCAGGCGGGGCGACATCACGCCGGAGATGGAGTTCGTCGCCGTGCGGGAGGGCTGCGCCCCGGAGAAGGTGCGCGACGAGATCGCCCGGGGCCGGGCGATCCTGCCGGCCAACGTCAACCATCCGGAGTCCGAGCCCATGGTGATCGGGCGGGAGTTCCTGGTGAAGGTGAACGCCAACATCGGCAACTCGGCGGTCACGTCGTCGGTGGCCGAGGAGGTCGACAAGCTCACCTGGTCGACCAGGTGGGGCGCCGACACGGTGATGGACCTGTCCACCGGTGCGGACATCCACACCACGCGCGAGTGGATCGTCCGCAACTCGCCCGTGCCCATCGGCACCGTGCCGATCTACCAGGCGCTCGAGAAGGTCGACGGCTCGCCGGAGGACCTCACGTGGGAGCTGTTCCGGGACACCCTCGTCGAGCAGGCCGAGCAGGGCGTCGACTACTTCACGATCCACGCCGGCGTGCTGCTGCGTTACGTGCCCCTCACGGCTGGACGGGTCACCGGCATCGTCAGCCGGGGCGGCTCGATCATGGCCGCCTGGTGTCTGTCCCACCACCAGGAGAACTTCCTCTACACCCACTTCGAGGACATCTGCGAGATCATGTCTGCCCACGACGTGGCCTTCTCGCTGGGCGACGGCCTACGCCCGGGATCGCTGGCCGACGCCAACGACGAGGCCCAACTGTCGGAGCTGCGCACCCTCGGCGAGCTGACCAAGGTGGCCTGGCGCCACGACGTCCAGGTGATGATCGAGGGCCCGGGGCACGTCCCCATGCACAAGATCAAGGAGAACATCGACATCCAGCTCGACGTCTGCCACGAGGCGCCCTTCTACACCCTGGGCCCGCTCACCACCGACGTGGCGCCCGGCTACGACCACATCACCTCGGCCATCGGGGCGGCCATGATCGCCATGTGGGGAACGGCGATGCTGTGCTACGTCACCCCGAAGGAGCATCTGGGCCTGCCCGACCGGGACGACGTCAAGCAGGGCGTGATCGCCTACAAGATCGCCGCCCACGCCGCCGACGTGGCCAAGGGCCACCCCGGTGCGCAGGCGTGGGACGACGCCCTGAGCAGGGCGCGATTCGAGTTCCGGTGGGAGGACCAGTTCGACCTGGCCATCGACCCGGAGACGGCGCGTGCGTACCACGACGCCACGCTGCCGGCCGAGCCGGCCAAGGTCGCGCACTTCTGCTCGATGTGCGGGCCCAAGTTCTGCTCAATGCGGATCAGCCAGGACGTCCGGGACTATGCGGCCGCCCAGGGGGTGAGCGACGACGTCGCCATCGAGCTCGGCATGAAGGAGAAGGCCGTCGAGTTCGTGGCCGGCGGCGCCCAGGTCTACGGATCGCGATAGACGCACGCCCCGCGGGCGCGCCCAAAGTGGTCAGAAGGCTCAGCTCTAGCGAACTTCTTCGCCGGGGCGTCTGTTTGCACCCCCAATCCCCAGCGTTTCCCCTCGTCCTCCACAACGGGTCGCCTCTACCGTCGTGCGCGGTGACGGCGCTCCGGTGAAGACGTGGCCGAATCCACCGTCCTTGGCCGCCGCCCTCGGCCTCGGCCGCCGCTCCGCCTCCCGTCCGGGGAAGCGACCGGACGACGAGGCCGTCGGCTCCGAGTCCCGGCCTGCCCCGCCTGCCGATCCTGGGTCACCCGTCCCGGCGACCGCGGACCACCCGAGCTCGCCGGGTGCCCCAGCCACCTCCGGCACCGTGACGCAGTCCTCCGGCGATCCCGCGCTGCCCGTCCCGGCGAACGCGGCGCCCGCCGTCCCGGCGCCCGCACTTCCGGCGGACGTGGCGCCAGAGCCAGCCGATGCTGCGCCACCCGTCCCAGCGCCAGCCGATCCTGCGCCATGGGACACGGCAGTCCCTTCGTCAGCCGGTCCTGCGCCATACGTCACAGCCCTCCGTGCGCCACGCGATCCTGCACCCGTCCCAGTGCCAGCCGCCCCAGTGCCACCCGTCCCAGCGGGCGCCGCGCCGGCGGGTGCCGCGCCGGCCCCGACCGGAACGGGGACCGCGGCGTCGGCCGTCGTCCTGGCCGACGAGCTGGCCGGCGTTCGCCAGCAGCTCGCCGCCGCCACGCGGGAGCTGGCCGACCGGCGGGCTGCTGCCGCCCAGCACGAGCAGCTCTTCGGGCGACTCAGCGCGGAGCTGAAGGCGGAGCGCCAGGGCCGGCAGGCGGAGCGTCGGGAGCGCGAACGCCTGTGCCCGGAGATCCGGGGCCACCTGTCGGCCGACCTGGCCGCGGCGGCCGAGCGCCAGCGGACCGAAGCGGCGCGACTGACCCGGGAACGCCAGGTGCTCGACGCCATGAGCCGAACGCTGGCGGTCGAACGAACGCGCCTGGAGCCGGAACGGGCCCGCCTGTCGCACCTGCGGCAGGAAGCGGACCGGCGCGCACGCGACGCCGAGGTGGCGGTGGAGGCGCTGGCCGGCGGCCGAGAGCAGCTCAACGCCCAGGCGGCCGCCCTCAAAGCGGCCGAAGACGGCCTCGAGGCGGAGTTCGCGCACGTCGAGGAGGAGCGGTCGCGCGTCGCCGCCGATCGGGAGGCCCTCGAGCAGGAGCGAGCGACGGCCGAGCGGTCACGAGCGGAGATGGCGGGTCTGGCTGCCGCCATCGAGCGCGACCGCACCCAGCTCGACCAGGAGGCAGCGGCCCAGGCGGTGTCCCGCCAGCAACTCGAGCGGGAGCTGTCCGAGGCGATCCCGGTGCTCGCCGACCTCGACCGCCTCAAGGCGGAGCTGGCGGCCGAGCGCGAGGAGCTGACCTCCGAGCGCGACGCGTTGAACGCAGCCGAGCAGATCCTCACCGCCGACTTCCGCGAGCTCGACGCCGAGCGCCAGGCGTTCCGGGCCGAGCGCGATCGCGCCGAGGCCGAGCGGGCGGACGCCGCCGCCAGGGTCCGCCGCACCGACGAGCTGCTGGCCGAGCTAATTCTCGACCAGGAGCGGTTGGCCGCCGAAGCGACCGCCCTCCAGACTGCCCACGAGGTGCTCGCCGGCGAGCATGCCGAGCTCCGATCGCTGAGGGAGAGGCTGAACGCCGACCACACCGAGCTGGCCGCCCTGCGCGACGAGCTGGAGCGCAGCCGCGCCGCGCTGGCCGCGGAACGCTCCGAGCTCACTCAGGAACGGGAGACCCTCCGGGCCGAGCGGGCCGCCAGCCGGCGGCGCCAGCGGGAGCTGCGCCACGAGCTGGAGGCCGAGCGCGAGCTCTTGGCCGCCCAGCGGGCACGCCTGGACGAGGAACGCAGGGAGCTCGATCTGCTCCGCCGGCGCGCCGTGGCGTCCAACGGCGGACGCCCCGGAACGGCGCGGGTGGCGTCCGCCGTCGACGGCGGCGGTCGAGGCGACGTGGCGCCCGTCGTGGTCGCCGTCGTCCCGACGGCACGCAGGGAGCCGGGCCCGGCCCGTGCGCCGGGCGCCCCGGCTGAGCCGGCCTTCGCCGGTTCGGCCGTCTCCCGGCGGGCCAGGGCGCGAGCGATCGCCGGCGGCCCTGCGGCCCCGACGGGAGCGGAGGCGGCGGCGACCGAGGGCCCCGAGCCAGCCCCACGACGGCGCCGCCGGTCGGCGGGTGCGGCCACCGTGCGCAGGGACGACGCCGGCAGCGTGTGGGATCCCGGCTTCCCGGCGCCCTGAGCGATCCCGCCGGGCCTGCCCCCGCCCCCG